>DATEAY010000081.1 GCA_035288105.1 Candidatus Babeliales bacterium | reverse complement strand
TGTACACACTTCCTATTTTTATTTAAAAAAATATTTTAATATGGTAATTGTTATCAAATAGACTTGTCCAAAATTCAAGTTATACATAGAGGACATTAAAAATTTAGTATAAACTATTGCAATTTTTGTATATGTTCGTACAGAATTGACTAGTAAGTTTTTATGGACTAGGATGTTTTATAGTAATGGTATAGTTTTTTTTCAAAGGAGATCTAATGCAAGACAAGACAATTGCTCGTAGTTCTAAAACACTATTCTTTAGTGTTTTGTTTCTTTTCCCTTCTTTATCGTATGGCACTTTTGCCTACATTCCATCGGCACTAAGAGAGTGTGTAACCGCTATTTGTGAAGGTGCTCAAGATACAGAAAAAATATATTATCTAGAAGATTTGTATTCAGTTATTAGAGAAAATAGAATACTTACTTCTGATAAAATGGTTCGTAAAGCTGTAGAAGAAGCCATGGCCGTAGTTCAAAAAGATGGAAATATATTTAGACATAGCGCACAAAAAGATGCAGTTACGTGCTATCTGCATCAATATGTAGCTAGTTTAGAGAATGAATCTATGTTGCTTGCAACAGAAAGTAATGCTCGTTTCGCATCATGGCCAGTATCGCTTGTTACTCGTTGTTTGAGCGATGATTCAATTGCGGCAGACATGCTCTATTTGAGCAGTGAATTAACGTATAATCAAAATGTAGTATTATGTGGCAATGGTAAGATTGATTTTGCATCAGAATATCTGCCAAGTAAGTTTGCGGCAAGAGATGCTCAATCTACTCGCGTATCACCTGCTAATATAGTGTTTAATGCAAATATGATGACAAACTCATTGTTGAGTAGTCCGAGTATGATTTTTGGAACAGGAGTTTCTTCTCCAAGCATTAACGCATGGATTATGTCTCAAAGCAGTTTAGTGCAATCTCCTATTAATGTGCAGTTTGCTGTACCGACTAATTACAAAAGAAATAAACCAGTAAGCTTAGAATTACATTTCTTGGTTAAACAGCAATCAGTGCCAAATGGCAATGCACGTATTAGGGTGAATGCTGAATACATAAAAGCAGGTGATGATTTCAATATCTCAGATCCAGTTCCAACATTTACTCAAACAATTGATTCAGACAATTTCACTGTTACTCAACCAAGTGGTTTGAATGATGTTAGGTATCTCATGGTAAAAATTCCTTTGGATAAATCAGTGATAGCAAAACATAAATTTGCTTTATATTCTCTTACTCGTATTGCTCCAACAGTTGGTTTAGAATATACAGGAGATATTTATTTAGCAGCAGCTACTTTCAGATATTATTCTAAGCATTAATTATATAAAGAAATGCAGAAAACAGCCTCATCGTTTTTCGATGAGGCTGTTTTTTATTCTCTCAATGATCTGAGTAGTAGAGATTCCTTTTGTGTAGGGAGTTATGCGCATGATATTAAGAGCAATTGCGTCAGCGAAGTACGTTTGAAGTTGCTCTTGTGTAAAATCATCTCCATGAACCACAAAATCAATATTATGTTGTGCAATAAAATCTTTAGTAATAGCAAGTGGTGCATTGGCAATGATTTCATTAACATATTGACACCCAGAGATTACTTTTATGCGTTCTTCTTGTCGTAAAATTGGTTGTCTTTTATATGTAGTTGCTACATCATCAGGTATTATTCCTACTATAAGGTGAGTACCTAAAGTACGTGCTTGCTTAAGAAATGTTACGTGTCCATAATGGAATAAGTCACCTACCATGCTTGCGTATATACGAATAGAATTCATTGGATTGGTCAATACCCGATCAAGAAGAGGTCCTGTTGGTTGTGCAGCAATCATATCATCTTGAGTGAGTTCTCGTTCTTCTTGAATGTGAGAAAAATGGTTCCATATTCTGGCGTAGTGGGGCCAGTCTGGTGAAAATGATGCATTAAGATAAGGAACGGGATTATTTGGTCCTAAAGTTATTGTTTCACCAAAAGAATAAATTTTTAAGGGATACAGTTCTTCTTTTGTTATATAAATTGGTTCATCGTCTCTTTTCATCCAATGTTTGTCATAGTAAACTTTTCCATCTTTTTCTATGGTGAAAAAAATGTCTATGCATGGAGCTCCCTTTTTATCACCGAACGTAAACACTTCATGAGCTGCAATTTTATATCCAAACCATACAGGTGATACTTCGTAGCCAAGTGTTTCTAAGAGAGGGATTAGCGAAATAAATAATTCTTTGTCGTCCAATTTGAGATTGATATCAATATCATCGTCCCAGGGAATAATGCCTTTGTGACGAACTGTGCCAAGTAATGTACCACCTTGTATCCAATACTCAAGTTTGTAAAGAGTAAAAAGTTCATGGGTATCTTTCATAAGTTGATAAAGGTGAAGATACCAAGCTTCGGGCATTAGAGCATTGTTTTTAATAATTTTTTTACGATCAATATGTGGTGATGATTCATCTTTTAAGAGCCATGGTTCTGTAGTAACGATATGATCAAATTGATCAAGTCTGGGAGGCATAGCAGTAGTAGTTTGGCTATTACTGATAAAAAAAATAGCAGCTAATAATAGTGTTATGGTCATTTGTATTATCCTAATAAGTTGATACGTATGTCATTCGATTGTATAAATTCATATATTTTGAACAATCAGCAGCAACATGTTTTACATCTCCTGCTCGTGCAGGCATAAATATAATATTACCTTTATAAAGAGTATATTTTTTTCTGAGTATATCTACTAGTTCGAGCACAGTAATACTTCTTTCCGTTGCTATATTGAAGACTTCTCCTTGAATATGATTTTTTTCGCACATGCCAAGAAATATATTTGCTTCAACAACAGTATGCACAGGTACATAGTCGCGTGTTTGGGTACCATCACCAAAAATAGTGATAGGAAGATCATGTTCCATATTATGTGTAAATTTTGCAATAACACCTGCATAGCATGCATGAGGATTTTGGCGAGGACCATAAACATTAAAATAGCGCATTATCACTGTTTCCATATTGAACACTTTTGTATATTCTTTGCAATATGTTTCTCCAATTAGTTTTGAAAAACCATAAGGAGATGTGGGAGTTGATTTCATTTCCTCATTACATTGCAACTGAGAGTCGCCATATATAGCGCACGTAGATGAAAAGACAAATCGTTTTACATTGTTAATTCGTGCGGCTTCAAGTAAGTTATGTGTTCCTGTAACATTTGTTTCATGGCAGTTGTAAGGATTGTCAACGGACGCAGGCACCGATATAAATGCGGCAAGATGAAAAATAATTTCTTTATTTTTGGTTGCCGCAAGACATGTTTCAAAATCGGTGATGCTGCTACGTAGTAAGGTAACTTTATCAGCTACAACAGATATATTTGCTTCGTTACCAGAGCTTAAATCATCCAAAATTGATACTTGTGCTCCGAGTTCAACTAATTTTTCGACAAGATGAGATCCAATAAAACCACATCCTCCTGTGACTAAAACGGGAATGTTTTTATAAAAACAAGCAGGTTCGTTAGATAATGAATGTGATTGCAAGAAAATATTGTGTTGTAAGACGAGCGCGACTATTATTTTTATAATAGTCAATACATTAAAATTAAGAGTATGCTTCATAATTTCTCCCTTATATGCATTCTTTTAGAACCATTGTAGAAAGATAAAGGGAGAAAAATATAGAGTTTTTTTTTATGGTGTGATAATACTATAGAAAAAAGTACTATTCAAAGTATGGAGAATTAGTGTGATAGTAACAAAAAATACTATTTTGTATCTTTATATATTGTGCTGTATAAGTTTTCCTTTTTTAGCACATGGTAAACTGTCTTTTTTTTCCAAGGTAATTATATGGGGGCATCCATTACATTCACACACTCATTCATACATTCATGAGGGTTTTTACCGCGCATTTAAGCATCTTGGCTATGAGGTGTATTGGGTAAAAAATCAAGATGAGATGCAACATGTGGATCTCCATAATGCTTTGTTTATAACAGAAGGTCAGGTTGATGGAGAAATGCCAAAACGACAAGATTGTTATTATATTGTACATAATTGGAATTCAGATAATTATCAAGAATTATTTAACAATAATCGATGTATTTTATTGCAAGTGTATACGGATGATTGCTTGCCTTATGCGCCAGAAAAATTAGGAGATTGTATTTATTGCAATAGTAAAGAAAAAATGATTTTTATGCCATGGGCAACAGATTTATTACCACATGAAATTGAACGAGTAAAACAACATCGCATAAAAGATAATCAAAGATCCATTATTAGTTGGGTTGGGACAATAGGTGGTGGACGATTTGGTAATCAGGTTGAGTTAGCAGGATTTAAAAAGGCGTGTAGAGAGAATGATGTTGTATTTAATCATAAAATTAATGTTTCTAGAGAAGAAAATATTGATTTAATTGCAACATCTTACATGGCACCAGCGATACAAGGGCCGTATCAATGTGAAAAGGGTTATATCCCGTGCAGAATATTTAAAAACATAAGTTATGGACAGTGGGGGGTTACTAATAACAAAATTGTGTATGATCTTTTTAAAGGCAAAGTTGTTTATAATCCAGATACGTATCAATTATTTTATGATGCTAAAGCACACATAGATAATACGCCGATAAGTGAATTATATGAATTAATGGATTTTGTGAAAAATAATCATACGTATATAAATCGTATTGAAATGTTACTTACGTTTATGCAAAGGGCACTCAATATAAAGGAAGAAAATGAAGTTAAATAAGATGTGTGGATTTATTTTATTATGTAACTTTTTGTTGGTTAATGCTGATGACAGCATTGATCGAGTGCTGGATAAATATAAAAATTATTTGGAGCAAGGAACGTATGTTGGTTATGATTGGTCACATTTTAGGATAAAACCACAGTCTCGTTATCATACGTTTAAAATGGCATTTGAACACTTTAAAAATAATAATGGGCATGTAGTGGTTGAGCTTGGCACATCAAGGAGCTTTGTGCATGGCGGACTTGCCGGGTGTAATCAAGATGATGTACAGTATTGGACGCCAGATGAACCAAAAAATTGGGATTGGGGAGCGGGTTTTTTCACAAGAATGGCGGCAGAATGTTTGTCGCATCTTAATCCAACGATTCATACTATTGATATTATTTCAGCACATATTGAGCGTTGTAAAATAATAACAGCTGATTTTAGTGATTATCTATTCTATCATGTTACTTCTTCAGTAGATTTTCTTAAAAAATGTGCACCACAAAGTATTGATTTACTCTATGTTGATACAGGAGACATGACACCAATAGAACCGACAGCCTTGTTACAATTGGAAGAAGCACAAGTTATTGTTGAGCAAAATTTGTTGGCGCCGAATGGTATAATTTTGATAGATGATGTGCGCAATCAAACACCAAAACAATTTGGGGAAACATCAGAGTTGGGCAAGGCTAAATATTCTATTCCTTATTTTCTTGCCCATGGGTTTACAATTATTGCTGATGAATATCAGGTGATTTTGCAAAAAACAGATTAAAACTGAATTCTAAAGAAAACAGAGCTAGCAACTCCGCTCGCCCTGAGTGTTTTTGTTCTCAAAAATGTATCGAAGGGTGTCTGTTAATAAAAATCTTTTATGTTTTAATATTATTGCTATTTATGGACATCTCAAAAAGATATTTATCATTTCTAAGATTACCCTTCGATACCTTTTTGCAAAGCAAAAACACTCAGGGCGAGCGGAGTGAGAATAAAGTTTTAGCTTAAAAAAAGACAATTTAAAGATTTGTGTTGATAAACAAAACATTGCCATGCCAATGGGGAACTATATCTGACCATATTTCCGTAAAACCGTGTTTCTCCATCCATGCCTTAACATCATCGTACATGGCGCAACCATGCCAAAATTTTTGCAAATTTACTTCGGTGTAAATAAGTTTTACATTTTGTAATGAATTGAGTGCACCTTCCAGTGCGTTCAGTTCATTACCTTCCATATCAAGCCACATAAAATCAATTGTAGTGACATTGTTGTTTGCTGCCCATTCATCCAGGGTAACGACAGGCACAATGATCGGATGATTTAAGTCTGAATGAAAGTAATCATTGTTAAAAGAATCCTGTGGTTTTAAAAGAGAGCTTGCTCCACCGGCCAAGTAAAAAGGTAATTCTTCTTTGGTATTTGATAAAGCAATTTGTGTAGCAGTGATATTATGATACTTAGCTGCGATTTTTTGTAACTCTGCGAATGATTCTGGTGATGGTTCAAATGCATAAATTTTACCTTGAGGCCACAATTGACTCATCCACTGAGTATCTTCACCAAATTGAGCACCGGCTTCAATGATTATTGGGTTAGCTGGTAATATTTTTTTGAGCAATATCCATGGTACAGGCTCTCCTATTGCATGTACATGAATACTGTACACAGGAATAAGTAGAGTTATGATTATACGAAAAGTATATGATTTAAACATCAGCAGTACACTCCTTGTTATGAGCAATCATATCAAAAATAGCTCTCCATTTATGAAGTACGTTATTTTTATGAGTTTGCGCATATTGTTTTATTTTTGTTTGTAGCGCGTCAAAATCCGTTGATTCAATTTTATATTTAAGGTCATCCCATGAATCAAAATAGGTGATTATTTCGCTGTTTTCTTTGTTGTACCATTCTGCAAAATGGTAATTTTTTTTGAAATAGTTACCGTTAGCCCACCAAATAGTGTTCTTATCAAAATGTGTAATCATAAAGGTAATAGAAGGAATAAAATATGGCAGACTACTTTGCATATTTTCAAAGAATGCAAGATTGGACCAATTATATGGTATGTGGATAATACCCTTAAATCCTTCTAAATCGCTTGGTCCGTTATATCTTCCGTTATATGCTTCAATTCCTAATTGTGAGCATTTTTGTGTAAGATTCATAGATAAATCGTTAAGGTATGGTGGTATGAAGAATGTTTTTGATTTATCTATGTGTCTGGGAATAGCAGATTGTTTGTTCTGTGTAATAAAAATTCCGCTTGGTTGAATTACTTCGTTGTTAAAAGTAACATTTTTTTGCGCAGCATAAAAAGATTCAAAGGCGTTATAGGGAATGGTATATACATTTTTTTTATGCTTTGCTTGGCGTAAAAGCTCATAATATTCTTCATCAGGAAATGTGCAATCCAAGCTACTGTTGTCTGCGTAATCAAAACGATTACAAATCCAAATAATCAGCGGTTTTGTGTAATTGTTTTGTAAGAAAATTCTTGAAAGTGGTGCTGTGTCAGAAGTAATCACTGCATCAAATTGATTAAAATAGTCTTTGTGTTTGTTCCATACATTGAGGGCTCGTTCATGTCCAATATTATAGAGAACATTTCCAGCAGATTTTCCATCAAATTCTTTGGGTGCTAGATTTGGGATAAAGATTGACGTAACTTCAGCTCCTAATTGTTGAGCTATAAGGTTAATTTCACTGATGCATCCTCTATGGAAGCTAAGATGTAAAATATGTAATGATAAAGCATATGGGGTGTACATTATGTTTAAGAAAACAATAATGAGTAAGAAAAAGTCTTTGATAGTCGGCATTTTATTCTCTAATTTCATTGTGATTTTTATCTAAAGCTAACAACTTGGGAGAACAATCAGGATATCCTTTTTGCTGACCATTTTCTGGATAGCAATATGAGCGATCAAGCATTATGATTGGTACATTGTCGATAAAGTAACGGTTTAAGTGGCTTTCATCATGCCATATGGCAACATATTGATATTTTTCAAGGTCTGTAAGAATGTTATGTGTAATAATATCTGCCATCTTGATGAATTCTGCTGTAATTCCTCCATAAAAACCTCCTGCAAAATAATGAGTTCCCGTATTATATGATATGTATGCGGTAGATTTTGGATTGCGGTCATAGGGTGTTTCACTCCCCCACAAAGGTTTATTCTTTTCAAAGCCTGGATGTTGTGTTGCAACACGATCATGTAAAATTTCGTTGCCCTCTGTATCAACAAAAAGCATGTCTGCATCGGTTGCAAACATGTAATCAGTTGTTGCAAATAAATCTTTATGTTGGTGGTATATTGAAAACCGCATTAACGTGTCATAGGGCCAGCCAAGTCTCTTTTGATAGGTAATAACGATTCTATCGTTATAGGGACTTTGCAGTAATTCTTCTACTGCTGACGGTGTACCATCGGTAAAAATGAAGTAAGTTTTTGTATGCTCAGGACAAAAATACTTTTCTGCAGAATCAAGTAGTGGTTTGACGAATGCAATATATTTTCCTGTTGCCATGATACATAAACCAATATGGAGTTGGTTTCCCTGAAGGGAAAACAGTGTACATAGAACAAGAAGTGATATAGAGCGGATATTTTTTCCAAATAATGTCATTATGTATCCTTTATTTTCGTAATATAAAAGTTGGTTCGTATTCGGTGTGTACCGCTTTATTTTTCATGTGATACAGTGGTGCAATATCCATTTTGTATCCAGCTTCAAATTTTTCTAAAAGTTCCTGTGGTGCATAAAGGTTCATATCACGGTTTAAGATATTAACCGTTTGAACTTTGTTAAGTGGTATATTGATTATCTTTGAATTTCCATAAAAAAGTCCGATAGAACTTGGAGCTCTGTGTTTTACCCACCATGCAGCCCAGTTACCTTCAAGAAGATTAGGATTTTTATATTCTAGCGATTGAAAAAGATGGAGCAAATCTTTTTTTCTGTACAGTGTCATATCAACCGTATTTGGATAGCACCAATCTTTTTCTCCAGCTTCAAATTCCCATGACAAAATATTTTTGTGAATGTGTTTGTAAGGGGGAACAGCCTGAGGTGTATTTTCCATGTAACAATAGTCAAGATGTGTTCCAAGTTTTAAATAAAAACCATAGGCATCTGTTTTTTCAAGCCAATCAATACATTCATTCAGTGAAATAGTATCTTTTACGATATTGTCGTCGACGGCGAATACAACATAGTCTGAACTTGAACTTTCAAGAGCTTGTAGTGTTAATGTTTTAAAATCATGAATAGATTGTTGATGTAAAAATTGTACATCAGGAAATTGTAGGGCTACAGCATTGAATGCTGCATAATAACGATCGTCACTTGTTCGATAGACAACAGCTATTGAATTAATATCAGTTGTGTACAGATAAAGCGATTCAAGTAATGCATAGAGTTGCAGAGGGCGATCATATGAAAAAATCACCAAATCAGCTTTAAACTGACTTGTCTGATTCGGTTGAATATATGATATATTTTGTAAGAATAAAAATAAAAAAAATATATTTTTTTTCAATAAAATCCTTTTTTTATAGATGTAATAAAATTGTGCTTTCACCAAAACATAAACCTAGACGATCGAGATTTCCCTCATTTGCCCATACAGCTTCTAATCCGTTTGGTGTGAGGTCATAATGACTTTGTAAGGCTTGAGCAAGAAAATCTGTTTTTTTATGGAGAACAAGATCGAGCGAATTGGCAGATGACCATTTATCGCGTGCAAGAGCAAAATTCCATACGAAAATAGTATCCTTATACTCTACCAATGGCAGTGTTTGATAACTGCGCATACCATCTTCAGCATTCAGTTTAAAGTAAAAAGCATATGCAGATGTTTCTTGTAAAGTATTAATGCATGTGCTCAGAGACAATGGTTTTTGAAAGAATGCATCACCTTTGGCAAAAAGGATATAGTTATTTTCTGCTTTTTGATACAGAGCAAAAAGTGCATCTCTAAAATTACTTCTGTGATCACTAATAAGACAGAATTCTATTGTGGGGTATAAAGTTTTAATAGCATTGTATTCGTCTGTTTCCAAGAGTGACATTGGTTTATACATTACAAAAGTGCGATCAACTCCTGTTACATACATTTTTAAAGATTCTAATAGTTGTATAAGTGTGTTTGGTTTTTGCGCAAAAATGATGACATCTGTTTTTAGTTCGTAGTTATGTCGGGGTTTTGTTGGTCTATCTGGGAGTCGTTTGTAGCGATTCTTCTTTTTGATGATTTGTGCTAAATGTGCTTGTAATTGTCTACTGACATGATGGTCACTGATTGTGTTTTCATCATTGTAGGTATACATGATTTCAGGAATAAATTGATGACGTTCGCTTGCCATTTCTATCATAGGAAACATCATGGCCATATCCCATGTCATGGGGTAAAATACACCTAGATGTAATAAATCTTCGAGTTTTATTTTTTTGAATAACCACGCATAAAAGGTACGTAAGTGAGTAGGTAGGTGTTGAAAATCTCTAAATGCATTGTTTTCTACAATGTAATCAGGCATTGGCGATGCCCAACCGCGTATACCCGAAGGATGCAGCTGAAATTGCCCGTAGGTCAACCATATTTCCCTAGATGAGTAAACAGTATTCAGTCGCGTTAGTACATCTTCATCAGGGAACCAATCATCTCCATCAAGAGTAACGATAATTTCATCATCATCACAAGAATGGATCATTGTATAGAGATTATGAAGAGCTCCTCGTCGAACTTTGTTTTTTACGAGAGTTACTGTGTTATGAGGGTCATTAAGTTCGAGGTATGCCTCTACCAGTTTTCCTGTATTATCCGGAGAGCAATCATCTGTGTATATTGCCCTAAAATGAGGGTAATCTTGCGAAAGTACTGACTGTAGATTGCGGGCATACCATTTTTGATTATTGTATGAGGGGATAACTATCACAAAACTTTTTTCGGTAGATGATAAGTTGTTTGCCCAAGAGGGAATTGGAATCAGTAGGAGTAGCACATAAAGGAATAATTTTTTGTAAGTAAAAGACTTCATTTTACTATCCTTTTTTTTTGATTTTGATACTGAAGTAGATCTTCTTTGATTTTTTTTAACAATTTGTGCGAGACTATGTCAAGTAAAAAAGGTTGACACTGAAACTATTTTGTAACCTTATAACGAAGGGGCTGCTATGGCACAAATTCGATTTTTATATGTTTGTTTTTTTCTTTTTTCATCAACAATGTTTTCTATGATGAAAGACGCAAAAATTTATGTTGCGGGACATAAAGGCTTAGTGGGGTCAGCAATTGTACGGTGTCTTCTATCTGCAGGTTATACCAATATAATAGGACGTACTTCATCTGAACTTGATTTACGTGATCAGCAGGCAGTAAGAAATTTTTTTGATCAAGAAAAACCGGAATATGTTTTTTTGGCCGCGGCAAAAGTAGGTGGTATTCATGCAAATAACACATATCCTGCTCAGTTTATTTATGATAATTTGGCAATTCAAACTAACGTTATTCATGAATCGTATAAGCATGGCGTAAAAAAATTGGTTTTTCTAGGTTCTTCTTGTATCTATCCTCGTGAATGTTCTCAGCCAATTAAAGAGGAATATCTTTTAACATCTCCACTGGAAAAAACAAATGAAGCGTATGCAATAGCCAAAATTGCAGGCCTAAAGTTGTGCGAATACTATAACAAGCAATATGGGATATCTTTTATTGCTGTAATGCCCACCAATTTGTACGGGCCCAATGATAATTTTGATTTAGAGTCATCGCACGTTATTCCTGCTTTACTGGTAAAAATTTATAACGCTTATAAAAATAATAGTCCATACTGCGAAGTTTGGGGAACTGGTAACCCATTGCGTGAATTTTTACATGTTGATGATTTAGCGCAGGCATTACTATTATTAATGAATACGTATGATGGAAATAATATTGTTAATATAGGGTCGGGTAAAGATCTTTCTATTCGTGAACTTGTTACATTAATTAAAAACATCATTGGTTATGAGGGCGAAATTGTATGGAAAAGTTCTCAACCTGATGGTACTCCTCGTAAATTACTCAACATTGATACATTAACGAACATGGGATGGCAACCACAGATTTCTCTTTTAGATGGGCTGAAAGAAACTGTATCATGGTGTCATACCAATGGAATTTTCGGTTAAGTTTTTCGGTAGACTAAAAAGGAGTATCGATGATTAGACTTAATGGTGGTGTTTTATTATCATTTTTTTTACTTTGTTCACATGGTCTTTTAGCGAAAGTAGCAATGATTACGGGGGTGAATGGTCAAGATGGTGCATATCTTTCTGAATTTTTGTTAAATAAGGGATACATAGTTCATGGTATCAAGCGGCGTACTTCGACCATAAATACGATACGTATTGATCATCTGTATAATGATTCTCGCTATAAAGGTCAATTTTTTCTGCATTATGGAGATGTAACTGATGCTACCAATATTACTCGTCTTATCAAAGAAATTCAGCCGGATGAAATTTATAATTTAGCTGCACAAAGCCATGTACAGGTTTCATTTGAAATGCCGTTGTATACCGCAGATGTGAATGCATTGGGACCATTACGAATACTTGAAGCAATCAGAATTGTAGGTGAGGAAAAAGAAATAAAATTTTATCAGGCTTCTACTAGTGAAATGTTTGGGTTGGTACAAGAAATACCACAAACTGAAAGTACACCTTTTTATCCTCGTTCTCCGTATGGAGTTTCTAAATTATATGCATACTGGATTACCAAAAATTATAGAGAAGCATATGGTATATTTGCTTGTTCTGGGATTCTTTTTAACCATGAATCTCCTATTCGTGGAGAGACATTTGTAACTCGTAAAATTGCGCGTGCAGCGGCTCGTATAGCGTATGATTTACAGGATACATTATTTTTAGGTAATTTAGATGCATTGCGTGATTGGGGACATGCTCGTGATTATGTTGAGGCCATGTGGCTTATTTTACAGCAAGACGAACCAGATGATTTTGTTATAGCATCAGGAGAGAACCATTCAGTAAGAGAATTTGTGGAACTTACCTTTGCAGAAGTTGGTATAGATATTGCATGGAAAGGTAGTGGAATCAACGAAGTTGGGTATGATCGAAAAACAGGTAGAGAATTAATATTTATTGATTCACGGTATTTTAGACCAACAGAAGTTGACGTGTTGATTGGATGTTGTCGCAAGGCATATAAAATGCTGGGTTGGATACCCAAGACAACGTTCAAAGAATTGATAAAAGAAATGATAGATCATGAGCTTAAAATTTTACAAAAATCACTGTAAAACTACAACAAGCGATGAAGTTTCTTCATCGCTTGTTGTAGTTTTACAAGATAAC
This sequence comes from Candidatus Babeliales bacterium, assembly GCA_035288105.1. Classification (NCBI taxonomy): domain Bacteria; class Candidatus Babeliae; order Candidatus Babeliales; species Candidatus Babeliales bacterium. The sequence goes on along the minus strand of DATEAY010000081.1, from coordinate 25,369 downwards.
TAAATTATAGTCCTTGTTTGACAAGATCTGTTGCTTCTGTTTCGTCTGATCCATCTGATTCTAATGAAATTTCGTCATAAGAAAAAACGTTGTTAGGAAGTTTTTTGACGATATATGAGTCTCTTATTTGGATACACATTTTTTTGGCAAGTTTAGCATCGAAATGATGTTGATTAGGGTTGATTATAATGGCACCATAATCAACATCATTTTTCTTTTTTATATTACTACAATAAAAAGAAAATCCTTTTGTAATAAGTTGGTAATTGTCTTTTGTTAATGTTTTGATGCTACCCTTTTTTTCGAATGGCGGTTTATTGGTGTTTGTGATTATAATGGCTGTTGCTCCAAATGCTTCGTTTTTATTATCTCGTACCCATTCAAAAAAAGGTTTCCTTTTTTTATTGAACGTAATTTTTGTTGATGAGTTTTCAATGTGTTGCGATTGAACAACAAATGAAAAAAGTGCGCTCATGAGGAAAAAATATTTTAAATTCATACGATTCCTTTTTGGTTATGAAACACACAATAATTAATTGCCCTTTTGTTTATTTTTACTAAGCAAAATTCGACATTCTCGTAGTAGGATTAAGTTTTCTTTCTTAATCGGTAATTTTTTTTATTACGGATTTTTTTCTACGAGGAGTTGAGCTACCAGGTTTTTTAGGCAGCGTAAGAGGTTCTACCATTGAAGGTCTTTCTGTATGCACAAGAAGTTTTTTTGGACGATTTTGTATTGGAATATTTAGTCGATAATATTCTTCGAATATTGTTGAGACACTTTTTGCATGGGGCCAGTTTCCCTTATACATGATAAGTGCCCCAAGATAAAGGTGTCGATTATTTTTGAGCAATACTTTTTCTAAATTAGTTACATAAACACAGCTTCTTATCTTTAAACCATCTTCTATTTGTGCTAGTTCAATATCCTTAATAGTTGCTGTTTGTTTTAGTTTGCCATATTTGCTTAATGTAAATAGACGAGTTTTTCCAAAGGTCCTATTACCATCCTGTCTTATCCATTCAGAAAGTTTTTTTGTTTTTCCCTTAAAAGGAATTTTATTAACTGTTTGTTCAATGAGTATCGTGGCGGGAATGGCCTTTTTCCTTTTTTTCTTATCGACTGTGTCCATTGTATAGAGCATGCAAGAAACAAGTGTGCTGGCAAGTGCGAGATATGCTAACTTCATGAGCTTCCTTTTTTTATGATAAATAATTTTTTTATCATAATTAGCACACTATTTTTTTGTTGGTAGGTCAAGAAAGTAAATAAAGAGGGATCATTGTTACTATGACCTTGGCGTTTTGTCTCCTGTTTGACCGTGCAAAGAAGATGAAGAGTCTAATCCTATCAAAGGAGTATCTTCTGGTGAATCATCAAGCTTTCCTGCCATTATATCATCAAGTATTGCTAAAGCATTTTTTTGTTGTTTTATTCCGGCAGTTGTTTGTGGCGCTATCCTAGGTTTTATTTGTACAATGAAGTCGCTTCTTTCTTCCTCTTCTGTTTTGAAACATACTTTTAGTTCTTTTGGTTTTTTATCTTGCATACGATAAAGGAAAACGTCTAAAAGAAATTGATCATTTGCATATTTTGGAAAGGATGTTTCTTTTGGTAATTGTCTATCTTCTGTTGCCTGAGCATTTTCGATTTTTGCATAGGTATCTCTTATCTCTTTTGTTGTTTGTTGAAACCATTCATTTTTGACTGTTAATTGGCTAAGTATTGGATGTGTCAAAAGTAAAGATGTAATGTGTTCTTGAATCAAGAAATCCAAGCTGTTTCTTGCGAATAGCATATGTCGTAATTCTGAAGAAGACTCTTCTGTTGAAGGAATTAATTGATGAGCAAGTAGATTGTTCGCATTTTTGATGAGACTACTGATTGGTGTTTCTACCAATTTTTGCATCATTTCTTTATCACGTAAAGACGCGGTATGATGAAAACAGGTATTACCATATTCATCTTGTTCACTAAGATTTTTCGCTTGATTATCAAAAAACATTTTTATGATTGGTAATTTATATTGAATCCGACTACGAATCATTGCAAGAATAAATGTAGCAGTGGCATAAAGTGGTAAGTCAGTAATTCTCATTTTTACTTGGTATATTTTTTTAAGGATATTGTCATCAGAGTAACTTTGTTGTATAAATTCTGGATTTACCATCAACAGTGCATTAACCGTTTGATCTAATGTTGCTCTTGACTTCAATGCGTTATGTAAGTTTTGATATTTTATTATTTCACGTCCATCAAAGCACTGATATGGTGCACATTTATATTCATTTTTAATTAAGATGTCGACGCGATGATTATGAAGGAATAAATATATTAATTCTTCATTTTTCTTACGTTGAATTACTGCAATATGGAACAAAGTATTTCTTGTTCCTATAGTTTGTTGATTAGGGTTAATTTCAGGGTCATCAAGAAAATTTTTTATAATACTTATTTTTCCCTTACGTGCTGCATCTACTAAGTAGTTATCATCATTCAGATAGTTATTATTTTTTTTAGGAGATACGCTAGGAGAAGCAGAAGTACGAGGAGTGTTGAGTATTGCTGAATCGGAGCTTGGAGACCTTTTTTCATCGGTGTTTTCTTTTTTGTGTGTTCTCGAATGCAATGAGAAGATAGGGCGTGAGGATTTTTCTTTTTCATTATCTTCTTTAGATTTATGTGGAGACATGGAAAAGGCAGAGCGCTTTGGTGATGAACGTTTTTCATTTCTTGGTTTTCGGTCTTCTGTTTCTATTGTGCTTCTTTCTCTTGGAGGGGTTGGAACCTCTAAACGGCTACTTGAGGTTTTTTTAAAAATGTTGCGCGGTATTTCGTTATGTGGTGAAAGAGAACGTGACAGATGTGGGCGTATAGGTTTAAGTTTAGATTGTTCACCTTTAAGTTTTTGTTCTTCTTGTTTGTTTTTTGGTAAAGAAGACAAAGGAAGCTGTTTATAGTTAGGTGTTTCTTGTGGTGGGCGTTGTGGCGGTTTTTGATCCATTGCATGCACTGATTGGGTAAATAATAGACAAAAAGAAGACATGAGCAGAAAGATAGTATACATAATTGTCCTTTTAACAACGAGGTGTATTATAAGTTGTATAAATCTATTATTAAATATTATGACTATTATTTAATATGTCGTCAACAAAAGGGAGCAGTAAATTAATTATCGGTTAAAGTTATTCGGAAAAGAAGCATTTTTTCAACAAATTCGGGAGTAGCATAATCAGGGTAATGTGCTGCATCAGGCAATTTTTGATCGGCTTGTTGGTTTTGTTCATCTTCTCGGGCTTTTTTTATGATAATTTCTACGGTTTTTTTAATAATTTCTTGTTCTATATAGCCTGATGCATAAGCAGGTTTTATTTTATCAACATGACTATTTACGACCATATTCAGGGAAGCTCGTGCGAAAAATTTTCTACGCAATGCATAATCTTCATCAGTTGTACCAACAATAAGTTCGCGTGCAGTTTTGCCTTTCATATTCCGTGTAGATGCATCTATTCTTGGATCAAGAAAAAAAAGATTTATAATTTCTGTGAATTTGAACGTTGCGGCGTAATGGAGTGGAGTAGTTCTTTGTAAATTTGGATTGAAGTAAGGATTGTTTAAATAAAATATTACTCCGTTGATGTTGTTCTTGCGAACAGCAGTAATTAATCCATGTTCAAGCGGTGTTGATTTTAAAATTTTGCCTTCATGGATAGAAGGTAATGAAGATCTTTTTTGGAAATGGTCTTTTTGTTTTTGTTGTGCAGTGGTAATTTTTTCACCAGAGTGGGATTTTTTTTTACTGAAAGGCCAATTGCTCTTTTCTTTTCTTTCACTTTGATCAGCTGATTTGTGTTGTTCTTTAGGCTCATTGTCCATACTGTATAGAGAATGAATGGAAGTGGTAGCAAGGACGAGGACGAATAATAAATTAATCATAATTTTTTAATGTTTATGGGTTATATAAAGATATCCTAGAACACTCCTCTTCATTAAAACTATAGATGATATAATTTTTGTCTTCTTTTTCGTGGGTATCCAATAGGAACGAAGTGAATATTGGGTTAAAATTATGGAGGAGAGAGTGGGATTCGAACCCACGATTCCGATCCCTCGGAATAACGGTTTTCAAGACCGCCGCATTCGGCCGCTCTGCCATCTCTCCATCGAATTATTTAAAAGAACACTCTTTTTCTTTACGGATACCTGACCGCAGCGTTAGCGTAGGTTGGGTTAAAAGTATGGCGCGCCCGGAAGGAGTCGAACCTTCAACCTTCAGATCCGTAGTCTGACGCTCTATCCAATTGAGCTACGGGCGCGTAATTTTACCACATTTGATCGTTCTAGCTCAATTGAGCGGAGTTTATCCTGATACTTCGACAAGCTCAGTAGTAAACGCAAGTCGAAGGGGGCGCGTATATTTCAATATTTTTTATCGACTTTTTATTTACTTAGCCCTACTATGCTCTGATGAGCTACGAATAGCATACTCTTTAAACCCATTTCCAATTCTTTCCAATGGGTACCCGACCGAAACGATAGTGAAGGTTGGGTTAAAAGTATGGTGGAGAGAGAGGGATTCGAACCCTCGTGCCCGGTTTCCCAGACTCTTGCTTAGCAGGCAAGCGCTTTAGGCCGCTCAGCCATCTCTCCTGTGCAATAATGTCAATATACTCAAAAGGATACTGTCATTTCCCATTTTTTCAAGTAACTTTATGAATCTTTCGTTTAAATATAACATTTTTTAAAGTATTGTATATTAATTTTGGGCTGAGTTAAGCTCACTGATAATCCTAAAATGTATCGATTAGGAGGTTAGAAAATGGCACTTGTTTTTGATGTAAAAGTTACTCCCGGTTCCAGTAAAAAAGGTTGGTCGCTTGATAAATCCGGTAAGCTGAAATGTCATTTAAAAAGTTCAGCAGAAAATGGTAAGGCAAATGCTGAACTCATAAAAAGCCTTTCAAAAGCATTGAATATTCCGCAAAATATGATTTCTATTGTCTCAGGGGAACTTGCAAGAAAAAAACGCATTAAAATTGACGTCGAAATGACGTTTAATAAATTTTTAGAATTGCTTGGAATTGACTGGCAGATGGATATGTTTTAATAGCCCAATTTTCATTTCATTCCAATTGGGCACCCATTATAAGCAATTGAAAAACGGGTAAAAAGAGCATGGGGTTAAATAATATGCCGTATTTTAAATGGATTGGTGTTGATATTGCGGGAACAACTCAAAAGGGTAAGCAAGCAGCGTATTCTTCGCAAGATTTGGCAGAACGACTTTTGCAACGAGGAGTTGCTTTGTTGCACTGTAAATCTGTGTATGCCCCATCGATTTTATGGCCAATTAATGCTAAGATAAAAGGTGATTTGTTTAAGCATAAGGCAAAATTGTTACGAGCTGGAATATTATTACCGAATGTTCTTGAAATTGCTGCGCAACAGTCTTGTAACCCAATAATGTACGATACTTTGTTTAATGTGAGTCGAGATATTCAGCATGGAGTTCCCTTTGGCAAAGCTTTTGAAAAATATGATACAATGTGCGATCCTATAGTTACTGTTATGCTTACCGCTGGTCATGAATCGGGAAATTTGATTAATGCAGTTGAAAATGTATCGCTTTATTTTCATAAACAGCATGCTTTTGATAAAAACATTCGCTCGGCTCTCGCAATGCCATTGTTAACGTTACTGTTTTTTGTCGGCATTAGTTTTTTTATTTTTGTTTTTATTATTCCGCGTTTTGCGGATATGTTTAGTTCTTTGCAGCAAGAACTTCCTGCTCTGACACGTTCTATGATTAAAGTAAGTGATTTTGTTCGTAGTGGTTCAATGATATATGTTTTTATTTTTTTCGGGATTACTATTTTTTCTTTGCATTATTATTTTACGACTTCTGGTAAAAAAACATGGAACAAAATCATCGATTATATACCATTTATTGGAGTGTTATCATGGCAACACCATATATGTCAATCATTGCAGGCGTTAGCATTGTTGGTCAATAGTGGTGTCTCTTTAGTATCGGGACTTGCAATAGTGAGTAATGCAGTGAATCATTTACTAGTGAAATCACAACTGATGGCGCTCCATGATGAGGTTGCATCGGGGCAGTTATTGAGCCGTGCAATGTCGCTTATGCCGGTTTTTTTGCCCGAAGTTGTTGCATTAGTTCATATTGGTGAAGAATCAGGAACTCTTGGACAATCGCTCGAAGGTGCTGCGTTGGTGTATAGCGACAAATTAGAAGAAAGTTTACGAAGATTTATTTTTTTACTGCAGCCGGCAGTTATTATTGTGCTGGGTCTTTTAGTGGGGACTTTGATTTTTGCAGTGTATTTGCCAATTATGCAGCTTTCTCACGCTTTATAATAAAGATATTTTTAGGGGGACGATTGTATGGTATTAGTTTTATTATTGATGACCATTTCTTTTTTTCAGACTGCGCTCGCAGATCAAACATTAAGTAAAAATGCAGAACATGTCCTTGATCGTGTTGAATATGTATCGCCGGCTCCTTCTATTATCGGTAAACGCGAGTGGGAAGAGCTACAATTGGATCGTTTAGTGACTATACTTGATCGTACAAAAACATCTTTTGGTAGATGGGGATTGGTTCAATTGTTACACCCCATTGCTGATAAACAAGAATTGTTACAGCGAAAGAAAATTATTACTTTTTTGATTGAACATGAAGAAGATATGCGTGTTTTCCAAGAGCAACTCGAACGAGTGCATCGTATTGAAAAATCTTTGCTTGCATACTGGGATAAGCACGATCAATTAAACCAAAGTGTAGAACAGTTTTATTACAGAGCGGTTGGTTTTAGGGAATTAAATAAAAGTAGTCTTGCGCTCAACGCGAGCACCATGATGGAAATGTTTAATTCATGGAAATATCTTATTGCTACATTAGCTCTTGGCGGATTATCAGCTGAATTTCAAAAGTGGATTTATAGTGAACAGGAAAAGATAGATATTTGGGGCGGTATTCGCGCCGGGCTTGAAGTTCCATTCAGACAACATTTTCCTGGTCTTGTGGAGCTTAAACCTCATCAGGGCAGTTATACCTACAAAGACTATATAAAAGCATTTACGTATGGATCATGGGGAGATAGATATAATGTACTTTTCAGAGGTTATATAGCAGATCCATCAGAATTAGGATTGCCGAGAGTGTTTCAGTCTGTTGTGCCTAGTTTTGGTAAGTTGGGAGCATTTGTTGGTGCCAGCATTCCAACTGTATTTTTTGATTATCAATGGGGAAGTGCTATTTATTCTGTTGGCCAGCGTATTATTTCTATGCATCGTACGCTTAACCAATTGCAAGAACGTGTATCTGATGTTGCACAATGTGTGCAAGCAATAAAAAAATTACGCGCGTTGGTTGTTAAACAAGCGCCTGAGTTGGCGACATATTTTGCTGATGATATGTATGATAGTGATAAAGCAGATTTTATAAAAAAATTATTAGCGCAACGCTTTGTGCAAAAACCAGGTCCTCTTTATTCACGCGGACATGTGTTGACTATGCATTTAGATATTGTGCAGAAGAAAAAAACATTAATTCCTCTTTTGCATTCAGTAGCCTTGCTTGATGCATATTGCTCTATTGCGCAGTTATACAAAGAGAGTCAGAGTCAGGATGTTGGGTTTAGTTTTCCAGAATTTATAGAATCACCAAAACCATTTTTACAATATCACAATGCATGGTTGTCTTTGCTATCGTCTGATCAGGCGATTAGCAATAATCTTATATTGGGTAATAATAATCAAGGTAAAATCATTATCACCGGACCTAATGGTGGTGGAAAATCAACAATTCTAAAAACATTTGGCGTTTCAGCTGTTTTAGCACAATCGTGGTGTATTGTTCCAGCAAAAAGGGCACAACAAACATTATTTTCAGATATCAAAACAAGTCTTGCACCACATGAAGATTTAAAGCGTGGATTATCAACATTCATGGCGGAAAAAAAGATAATGGTAGAGCTGCTTGATGATATTCGTCACTCAGATGCACGTGATCGTATGCTTGTGTTAATTGATGAGCCATATAAGGGAACGGTTGATGCCGAATCTGCAAAACGAATTTATCAATTTGGTCAAGATGTTGCGGCTTTTCCTCAAGCGCTGGTTGCAATCGCAACACATGTAAAAAAACCAATAACATTGGAAAAGGACACCGGTGGTATTTTTGGCAATTATCAGGTGAAAATTGAAGAAATTAAACCTGGTATTTTTGAGCGCTTATTTAAGCTTGAGCAGGGTCCGGCAATGTGGTGGTTTGAAGATGAGGAAAAACGTAGTCGATTTGTTGATTGGATCAGTGTATCAGGTGTTTCAGATGAAACATAAATAATTTAATCATTATAGTTTTATAGAATGAGCTACCTTTTTACTAGCCCCGCACAAATTGTGCGGGGCTTTTTATTTGACGGTTAGGGCCTTTTTCAGTATCCTTATGGTGTGTTTGAAATAAAGAAATGCCGGGGTGGCGAAATGGCAGACGCACGAGACTCAAAATCTCGCGGTGGTAACACCATGTCGGTTCGAGTCCGACCCTCGGCACCATACTTCGCGTAAAGCTTCGTATGGCGCGCCATACTTTTTGCCCCACCGATGTCCGCTCATCCTGAGCTTGTCGAAGGACGGCGGGGACCCCGCTTAAGAAACAAAAAGGAGTGGAGTTGCAATGGATAACAACTGTGTCTTTTGTAAAATTATCGCAGGTCAATTGCCATCAAAGGTAATAGCAGAAACCAAAGATATTATTGTCATTGATAATATCGCTCCAAAAACTCCCATTCATTATCTTATTATTCCCAAAAAACATATTGCTGATATTAATTCACTCAAGCAGGATGATGTAATTCTTGTGGGTGAAATGGTGATGATGGCAAAAAAATTGTCTGAAGACCTTTCTGGTTCACAAGACTTTCGTCTTTCTGTTAACAATGGTCTTGACGCAGGTCAGAGCGTTTTTCATTTACACATTCATTTTCTTGCAGGTCAAAAATTCTTTGATCATGTTTAAATAATCAGTTTTTTTTTATGTAAAAAAACCTTCTTTTTCAGATATGCTGAAATAAAAGAGGGTTGGTATGAAGATAATAAGTTTAGTAGTTATTGTGTCATATTGCATACCATTGTATTCCATTGTGGTCATTGGTCATCGTGGTGCATCTGGACATTGTATTGAAAATACATTGTCTTCATTTGAACGAGCCATAGAATGCAATGCTGATATGATAGAATTTGATGTTCGCAAGTGCGCATCAGGTGAATTGATTGTGTTCCATGATGCACAAGTTGATCGATTAACTGCAGGTAATGGTTACGTTGCTTTAAAAACTTTGAGTGAGTTGAAACAATTGAAAGTTCTCGGTGTTGAGCAAATTCCAACGGTAGCAGAGGTTTTTGATTATGTTGACCGCCGAGTAAAATTGTATATTGAACTAAAAAGCCCTGCTATTGCGTGCGATATTTTGCGTATGATTGAATATTATGTTCAGAATAAACAATGGTGTTATGACGATTTTTTAATTGCGTCGTTTGATCATACTCAATTACAAGAAATTAAAGCTCTCAATGACCGGATTATTATTGTTGCCTTGATGTATGGCATACCAGTTAGTTTTGGAGCATCTGCAACTGATGTTAACGCAGATGTTGTTGGTTTAGATTCCGAATTTATAACCAAAGCATTTGTGGATGATATTCATGACCGCGGTATGTTGGTCTATGTGTATACCATAAATGATAGAGATGATCTTATTCGTCTGCTTGGTTATGGTGTTGATGGGATTATTACGGATTATCCTGATTATATTCGTGATCTTTTGTTGTTGAATTGTGAATTGTTATAACAAAAAAGGTGGTTTTTAAACCACCTTTTTTGTTACCTATATTTCTATGTCTATTTCTTTTTCTTCAAAATTTGATTTGTGTTTTAATTCATCCTGATAAAAGATATAAAGACCTGCCAAAACGATAATTATGGATATATAAAAATGCCATGAAATTTTTTCTTGGAAAAATGCCCATCCATAAAGAGCAGCAAAAAGTGGACTTAAAAAGCTTGTAAAGGACATAAATGTTGCAGAATATTTTTTAAGCAATCCTGCATAGATATTGTGGCACAGGATATTACTGATAAATATCATGATGATTAATCCTTTGTAAAAAGCGGCAGGATCTGATATTTGTGCAGGTCCTTCCAGCACATATGCATTGGCAAGAGAGAGCAAACCTCCGCTCGCCATACAAATTCCATTTACTATTGATGTTTGATAATTTTTATAACGAACCAATTTTTGGATCAATATCCAACTATAGCAGTGAAGTGATACAGAAATCATAAGAAAAACTTCGTACTTAGAAATATAAAAGAATTCAACAGCTTCTGCAGGGCTTTGCGAAATAAGGATTGGGAGCATGCCAAAAAGACCAACAGAAAGGCCAATCCATTGTTTTACTGATAGTCGTTGGTTAAAAAGTAAATATGCATAGAGTGCTGTTAAAAACGGTGAGAAATTGTAGAAAAATGACACTTTCCATACTGGTAGTACACGTAAGGCATAGAGGCGTAGTGCATACGTTGCATACATTCCTAAAACAATGATTTGGGCGAATATCCAAAAATGTTTTCTTTTGAATTTAAATTCTGCCGACGGTAAACAGTATTCATATGCAAGAAGGATTGTTCCTGCAATAAGCATACGTGTTCCTGATAAAAATAAGGGCGAAACGAACCCGAGGAGATATTTTCCCATAGGAAATGAAGTTGCAAAGAGCGCTTGTAAAAGGATAATAAATGTCATAATGTCTGTACCTATCAAAACGAATAAATGTGTAATATTTTAGATGAATTCAGGGTTTTTTACGGTTATAATATACAATAATATACAGTATATCGTACAAATAAAAAATGAGGAAAAATTATGAAAAAATTTATACACAACATCTGTAAAAATTTTCAGCGTTTTTTGTTTTTTTCTTCTTATGTGGTATTCATTTTTGCAATGGATAGCGAGCAGCCAATTTCAACTATGTTGAGAAAAGAGCTTGTACCGCGGAAAACATTCCCTATTTTTGATCCGAAAAGAGCTTTCGAATTACATAGACCTTTAAAAGAGATTCTCCCAGGAAGCATTACCATTACACCAGATGAACAAGGTGTTGTTATAGCGGAGTGTGGTCAGGTGCGCTATCTTAATTTTGGCACTTTCTCTGATCCAGAAGTTCTTTTTGAGCATCCTCATGTAAAACATGTTCCTATGATTGCAATGGCACAAAAAAAAGATACACCGCTGTTGATTGTCTCCGCAGGTAATTATGCAAACCCAGAAGCAAAAGGATGTATTTCTGAATATATAGTATTTATTAGAGATAGGTTATTTAAAAATCACAAATTAAATCATCCTATTCAAACGATGAGACTCAATCCCGAAGGTGACATTCTTGCGATAGCGGGGAATAATTTTGCTACAATAATTGATCTTAAAAATAATAAATTTGATAAAATACTTTGTTCATCAAAAGAAAATTGGTTTGAAGATATTGCTATTGGTCCAGATAGTATGCATATTGTATGCGCGGAAAATCGAGGGGCGATACAGTTGAGAGCGGTACATAGAACGGTTAAAAATATCAATACATCACTCCTAAAACAAGTAGAGACTGGTGATATTATTAAAAAAATTAATTACTCAAGTGCAGAGGAATTATTGTATCTAACGCATGATGGTAAAGCAAAAACAATCAATATGTATGATTTACTTGAAAATAGTCCAGTTGATTTGCGGTATGATAAAGTAAAAAAAATTGAAAAATATGAGCTTACTTCTATTGTTGGTGGGAATGTTACATCAAAGCTTTTTGCTGATTCAGTATTATATAATTTAGTTGCTGTTGATCAAGGGTTGGAGTTTTCTACCGTGCATTGGACTGACAATATACATGTTGCCGGGGATGATCGCCGTATGATAGAGGTACATCGCAGAAATAATGAATGTGTTGAAAATTTTATTCTTACAATACCTACCCTAGAAGAAAAGTATAATTATATAACAGAGAACAGACAATGTTGTGTAGGCATAGGTCATGTGTTGCTTGCTGAATTGTGTGGTAGGCACGTAGTTGCACTGGGAACAGATGGGAGAATGTATTTATGGATTTTGCCAGAGAAAAGTCCTGTGCATAGCAAGGTTCATAAGGATCAAGAAGTTATTAATAGAGGTGAGGGCAATGACCGAATCAGAAGGCGTTCAAAGACATTTCCAGAAGGAGAGTTGCCATGTTTGCGAAATGAAAAACAGAACGGTCAAGGATTACCTGAAAGAGATGTTTTGTCGGGAAGAAGAAGTTCTCACTCTGGTCTTCCACGCAAAGATAGTAAGATAGAGAGAGCATTTGTACATAATGCTCAGGTGGTATCACCTCAGACTGATGCAGGTGATGGAGTTGAAAAAGAGAAAAAGAAATCTTCTCCACGATTCAAGCTTAAAATATCGTCTGGTGCTAAATCAAAAGAGAGTAGCCCTCCGCTGGGTTCACCTAAATCAAGAGAAGGTAGCACACCGAGTTCACCTAAATAGAGCAGGAGAAAATAATCCCTCTGTTTTGAATGATGCTCGATAGACAAACCAGTTTTTTATTGTTAGTCATTTGTGCACAAGAGGTCACAAAAATCGCTTGTAAAGGGATAATAAATCTCATAATATCCGTACCTATCAAAATGAATAGACTTTGTACTATTTTGGATGTATGTCAACTTTCAAGGTTAGTATAGGGATCATGGGTACAAATAAAAATGGGGGGGGTGTTATGAAGAAAGTTCTATGTTCTTTGTTTTTTTCTTCATGTGTTTTTGTTTTGAATACAATGGATGTTAAGCCTAGTAATACAGCTAAATTAAAAAAGCAGATAGCACAGTACTGTGCTATAGAGCCTCAGAAAAAATTTAAGATTTTTGATCCTGAAAAAATGGTAAAAGAGGGTATAGAATGGGACACTTTTGTACCAAACAATTTGTTAATTACTCCAGATGAGAAGGGGGTTCTTATTGGAGAACCAGGTCGAGTTCGTTACGTTAATTTTGGCGTTTTGTTTGAAACAGAGCCTGCTGTATTGATTGAGCATCCTTGTGTAAAGCATCCACCTATGCTTGCGGTAGCACAAACAGGAAAGTTATTACTGGTTGTTTCTGCTGGTAATTATACTGTATCAGGTCATCGTTTTTCTGAATATATTATATTCCAAAATGAGATATCTGATTCTGTTGATAATAAATCGCATAACATATTCCATCAAAAATTATCTGAAGTAAAAAAAATGAGTTGGCCTATTCAAGCGATTGCACTTAATTCCACAGGAAAGGTGCTTGCAATTGCGAGTCGTGATTGTGTTCATGTAATTGAGCTCGAAACTGGCGAGACTCGTGAAAGTAAGTTTCAGCCGCGTGGAAATATTTTGGTTGTGGATATTGCGGTTAAGCCAGGTGATATACAAGTTGCAGCAGTAGATAACAATGGGATAGTTGATATAAAAAAAATGTTTGGAGAAGGTAAAGATATCGAGTTTTCTAATTTGAAACACGTAGAAACAGCAGATATTATTGAAAAAATTATTTTTTTTGATACGAGTGATTTACTTTATGTGGCAGGAGATAAGGCAAAAATAATCAAAAAAGGAAGCTGGCTTGAAAATTCGCAAGGGACTGTGAAATCCCGTATTTTTTCGTATGACGAAACCTATAATTTGGTTTTACCTGATCAAGGGTTACAATATGCTACAGTACATTGGACTGATAATACAAATTTGTCTAAGAATGCTCGTTTAAAAATGAAAGTACGGCGTGAAAATGGTACCTCGGTTGATGAATTTATTCTTAAAATGTCTGATTTACCAGAAGTCTATGGTTTTATAACAAAAATGGGACAAGATAGATCGGGACTTACGCATTTGTTACCTGCTGTGGCATTGCGTGGTGGGCGATCGGCTGCAATAGCAACAGATGGATATCTGCGAGCATGGGTTTTGCCTAAAAGGTCTGAAGTGTGCTATGAAGAAGCGCAAAAATATATTGTGGGTGAGATACAGAGAGATCATCTTATGAGAAGACGTTCACTTTCGTCTCCAAATGTTGGAGAACAACCAAAGAAAAACAATGAAGCTCCAGCAGTAGACAACAAGGCAAAGAGAAAAAGTTCACAGCGGGGAGCATTTCGTGTTTTCAGATCATCTCTTAGTATGGATAAAAAGAAAAAAGACGAAGACCATGGTCCTGTACAATCTCACTCATATTCACCCAAAGAAAAAGAAGACGAAGTATTGTCACCTCGGCATTCTATTAATGAAGAAGAATTCAACAGAGCGTCAACACAAGATTATCGCAATGATCAAGAAAGACTTGAGACTCGACACAGTGGCAAAGATTCTTTGAAAAAAAAATAACTAGTTAAGCTGCTTTAGTTATGTATCGCGGTACTAATGAAAGCAGCTAACTTTTCTTTGTAGAGGTTTTTATATCGTAGATGATGTTTTGCATGATATGATTGCTCAAGCCACCAACATTGTTTGTTAGGTGTAAGGGCAGCTAGTTGTAGGACATCATCAAAATCTGCATAAGTATCATCATAAGAATGAATGAAAAGCACTGGGCTTGTAATATGGTGCATTTTATCAGATAAATTGGTGATGTTGTCATACTGAGCTGCCAATAAGCGGGCACATAGGTGAGAACCGATTGTACACATGTGGTCTGCTAGACGGGAGCACAGTTGGTATATATTACCATGGGCGATATTTTTTTTTGTTCCATAGACATAGCCAAGTACGGATGCAAGTCGTTTTTTTATACCAGCAATGGGAGCCGTGGTAATTATTTTGAGAATAGATTCCCATCCGCTATCAAAAATAAGGCCTTTAACACGAGAACGCGCTAATAAGTTATTTTTTTCTAAATAAATAATAGCGTGTGTAGCATTGAATGCGCCAGAACAAATTCCTCCAATAATAATGGGTAATTTATTTTGTTTGTTGATATGTGCTATTGCTCCGATAATATCTTTGTATTCAGCAATTCCATAACGCCATAAATTCCAAAATAAGGGTCCTTCACTTTCTCCATGTCCTCGTGCATCAAAAAGTAAAATATTGCAATTTTCAGGAAGTAAATCATAAAAAGTTGCCATTCCTTCTTTTCTTCCTGGAAGCCAACCTGCGCAGATAATAACATTACATATTGCATCTGGTCGTGATAAAAAAAGTCCGGAAAGAGTGAGTTTATCAGGAGTTTTGAATGTAACCTCTTGAAAACCAGCTTCTTTCAAAGAGCTGCGCACAGTCAAGTGGTCTTTTAAAAAAGAGCTTGTATAGAACTTTTTTACATGATCAGTGCAGTGAGAGGAAAAAAAGAGTAAGATTATTCCAAGCAAAAAACAATTTTTAATTCTCATAATTTTAATACAAAGTGAATAATATGAATATGTTAACCATTACTATAAGTATACTGTTATCTTTTTTTTCTACAATTGTTATGAGTTATGTTGCCTTGGCGACCCCAATCGGTCCATGGATTGCGCCAACACTTGTTTTTATTGCATTGCTATGTTCACGGCTTTGCGCAAAAATTACGACAACTTCCATGGCATATGCGGTTTCTGCTGGGTCTATTGGTGGCATAATGGCGACAGCTTGCGCGTTTTCGTTTCCGACCCTTTATTTTTTGGACTCTCACTTGTTTAATGAATGGATGAAGTCTCCACTTTTCTTTGGTGGTATGTTGGGTGTCTTTTCTTTTTTATCTGGTGCGTTTGGGCTTTTTGTGGCAAATGTATCAGAAAAAACATTAATCGATGAACAGAACCTATCGTTTCCTGTGGGACAACTTATTCATAAAATGATTGCTGCCCAAAATCAAATTCGTAAAGCGTATGAATTGATGGTTGGTTTTTGCGTAACAGTCCTGTTTTCTTTTTTGCAGGGTGGTATTTTATTGTCACAGGCTTTTGTTCCAAAAACAATCACGGTGTTGCCATCGCTACAGTTTTTAATTTTTTCGGTTCCTCGTATGGTAATTAATCTTGATACTGCCCCAATGATTTGGGCAATTGGTTTTGTAACGGGTCATGTTATAGCGGTGCCACTTGCTGCAGGTGCATGTGCCAATATTTTTCTCGTAAATCCGGTACAAAGATCATTTTTTTCTTATTTGTCTCCAATGGAATTTACGCTCGCATTTTGCAGTGGCATTGTTTTTTTTATCACAATGATGAGTGTTGTTGGTATGCCACAACAAATTATTGCTGGTATGAAAAATGGTATTAAAAAAATAGGGTACAAAAATGATTCCATAAAACATTTTTTGCATCCACAACTGATTGTGACATCTACCGCTATCGCAATAGGATTGATTTTATTTTTATCTTATTTTGCATTTCCTTGGTATGTACAATTGTATTTGGTTGTGTGTAGCGCAATTACCACGTATCAAATTGCATCAATTGCAGGACGAATTGGGCTTGCATTATTAGGTCGCTTTGCAACATTTGTTATGGTTCCTGCAATGCTGATTTTTAATCTTAATTATGTACACTTGGTTTTTATTGCAACATTTGTTGAGATAAGTGGGGGCGTTGCAGCTGATGTATTATTTGGTCGTAAACTTGCTCAGTTATCTGATATTTCGCGTGCAGTTATGAGGAAATATCAGTTATTAGGATTAGTTGTAGCATCAATTACCATTGGGATTGTTTTTTGGCTTTTAATCAATCATTTTGGACTAGGTTCTCCTGAGTTGTTTGCATATCGTGCGCAATCGCGACAGTTACTGATCCAAGCAAAGCAGTTTGATTTTACAGTAGTAGGTATTGGCGCTTTATTCGGATTATTTTTACAACAAGTACGTCTTAATCCAATGTTAGTCTTAGGTGGATTATTAATGCCTCTCGATATGACATTAGGCCTTGTTGTTGGTGGACTATTGGCTGTTCTTTCTTCTGACAAAGAAGAATGGTATCCATTATGGTCTGGTGTATTTGCAGGGAACTCAATATGTATGTTATTACGTGCAGTATTCGCTTTTTAACCTTAGTTTCAATTCCTGCAGTTCTATTCTTTACTGGGGTCCCCGTGTGAAATGTAATGGAACAGGGGGGCAAATTTGACCTTGTTGCATGTCACTGTTATTCTCTCATAAAAAAATATTTTAATTTATGAGGGTTTGATGAAAAATATCATTCGTACGCTTTTTGGTTTTCTTTTTTTTATGCATAGTGGATATGCAGCATTTCAGGTTAATTATGATCCAATTCTTGCTGTAGTATTAATGGTTAAAAATGAAGAAACGGTGATGCGAGCAACATTACAGCCATTTGTTGATGGTGGGATTAATTCATTTTTTATTTTTGATACAGGATCGACTGATAATACTATAGCGGTAACACAGGATTTTTTTGACGAACATGGTGTTACTCGCGGATACATTATGCAGGAGCCATTTGTTGATTTTGCTACATCACGTAATCGTGCTCTTGATTTAGCAGAAGAGCAATTTCCTAATGCAGCATTTATGGTAATGCTTGATGCAGAATGGTATTTGAATGATGCAAAGGCATTGGTTGAATTTTGTGAGCTATGCTTGCAACGTGGAGATATATATCCTTCTTATTTGATGCATATTATTAACGAAGCGCTTGATAACTACACATGTCGATTAATTCGCTGTAAGTGTGGCGCACGTTTTGGTGGCGTGGTGCATGAGACAATTACTCAACCAGCACACGTTAAAGTTCCTGATACGATTTTTTTTGAATATTTACCAGAATCTAATGGTATCGAAAAAACTGCAGCACGATTTATCATAGATCGTGAGCTCTTATTTAAAGAGCATCAAAGAAAACCTGATTGTACCCGCACATTATTTTATCTTGCGCGGACTTGCGAAGATCTGGGTGATTTAGTTTTTGCATATGATTTTTACAAAAAACGTGCTGACATGGTTGGTTGGGATGAAGAAGATTTCATAGTAAAATATCGTCTTGCAGAAACAATCAAAAGATTAGTGTTTCGTATGAAAAATCCTGATTATCAGTGGTCAGAAGCTCTCAGCTATTATTTGCAGGCATATCAAATGCGTCCTCATCGTGCAGAGCCATTAGTTGCTATCGCCGACTATTATGTTCAACTACACCAAATGGATACAGCATTTTTGTTTGCGCTCCCTGCAGCTGAAATGGATTATCCAGCAAAAGATATTTTGTTTGTTGAAAAATATCTTTATAACTATTATCGATATGAAATTCTTGCTCGTTGTGCATGGTATATTAATGAATTTGAAATTGGTGAATGGGCTGCTCAAAAAGCATATGAAGCATATCCTGATTATAAATATGCGCAGATTAATATGAATTGTTATGCATCACGAAAAACAGCAGCTACAGCGTAGATGATTATATTTTAGATAAAAAAGAGAGCCACTATAATTTTATAACTAGTAAAAAGAACCACTTCAATTTTGAAGTGGTTCTTTTTACTAGTTAATGTATTTAAAAAATATTTTAGGTCAACAAGCACAATCTTGTATATCTAACGCCAATTTCTGCAAGATATATTGAATCAGCGTATTCTTGTTCATCTTCTGGATCAATACGAGTGATTGACAAATATCCCCAGTCATTGTTTGACATGAGTAAATTGTTCATAGGAACGGTTACTACTATGTGGTTGAGATTTTCATTATCTCCAGTTGGTTCTATGCAGCTGAAATCTCCAGATAATATTGTTTCAGAGAAACTGCCGCCAAGGGCACCGGTACCAAATTGTTCACCATTGCCTCTGTAATCCGCTTGAACTCTCATTTGAGCGCTAATAGGGCTTGGAGCTACGATACCATTTTGTGCAATGAACAAATGGAAATCAAGGAGTACGGGTTGAGTTAAATCAGCATCGCTTGGCACAACAAATTGCGTTGAAATACGATGTATCAATGTTTCGTCAATTGGTCCAAGAGGTGTTTGTGGTAATTCCCATGCTTGAACTACTGGTGCGTTTATACCAGCAGGTGTAGCATCTTCATACACTTCATCAAAGGTTGTGTCAGGGTCGGTTTCAAGGGTTAGAACACCAATAACAGTATGCTGTTCAAGCATTGTGTATGCATTCAAGAAGAAGCATCCAGTACCGCATTGTCCAGGGATTCCTGGGATACCTTGTGGTCCAGTATCACCAGTACTACCAGTTGCACCAGTAGCTCCTGTAGGTCCTGTTGCACCTGTGTTACCAGTTTCTCCAGCGCCAGTAGCTCCTGTAGGTCCAGTAGCTCCAGTTGCACCTGTATTACCAGTTGCTCCAGTGTTGCCTGTAGGTCCTCTGCGACCGCGATGTCCTCTATGTCCACGAGGGCCTCTTGGTCCTGTTGAGTTACAGCACGCATCAAACTTACGTGTAATTGTTGCTCCGTTATGATCAACAATGTCTAGATAAGTGTCGTCAGACATTTCTGGTAAAACTACATCAGCAGGTTTTTCGCTGCTGGCGGTCATTATGTTAAGAGCATTAACATCAGCAAGAGCTTCTGAATAATTTCTTAAATATTTACGAATAATAGCAAAATGTGATTTTACAAATTGATCTTCAGCTTTTTCTAATAAAGCGAGAGCATCTCTTGTTGCCGCTCTGACTACGTCTAGAGATTTTATTTTTTCATCTCTTTCGATAATAGCTGCAAGAGCTCTTAATGGATTTGATATATCATCAGGGTGACTAATATCACAAATCAACTGTATAGTAGCTTTGTATTTTTCAGATAAATCAGCAGGCGAAAGATCTCTGTGATGCATTCCTACTGCTGCATGCATGTTACTGTGCGGAGTTATTGCGCACGATAGTAACAATACGAGCGATAATTTTCTTACCATCTAGTATCTCCTTTTGTTTAAAAACATTAACTATGCTTAAGAGCTAATAAAAATATTTGTAAAAAATCAATCTTTTTTTTTGATTTAAAATAGTTTTGTTTTTTTATACAGGATAAAATACAACGTCTGGTATGACAAGTATGTTTAGGTCGACTTCGCCACTTGCAGCTTCTGTGATGGTTCCACCGGGGCTAAGTCGATATACTGTGATGGTTGCGTTCAAGGTATTAATTCCAGAAACTACTGCTACATATGGCTCAGTTAATGAAGAGTTTATATTAAGTTGTACAGTTACATACACTCTTGGGTCACTGGCAGGAGAGACAATAATAGCTGGAAAAATGTATACAGTACCACCATTTGCGTAACCAATCAAATCTTTAGATGTAAAAACGTTAACGCGGGCATACGCATTGCCTTGTGTACTATCTATACCTATCATTGCTCCTATGTCAGCAATAGCAGAAGAAAAAGTACTGATACAGAAAAAAAGTATAAAATATTTCATATATAATTACCTCAATTAGTTATGAATTTAATCGTGTATAATGTATTGATATTGCGGCTAAATAGGTACTTCCAAAATATTCGATCGTAGAAATTGGAACTATTCGTTGAATTACTAAATTACCCCATGTATTACCATTGACCAGTGCACCATTTAACGGTAATGAGACAGTGAAATACATCAAATTTCCTGGTGTTGGGTCAATCACTGCATAGTCCGGACTTGCAATTGTTTCGGCATAACCAGTTGCAGGAGCAAGAATACCGACTTCTTGTTGAAATGATTTATAATCGGCTTGTACCTGAAATCTTACATCTCCATTTCCAATTTCATCAACGAATCTGCTAAAACAATGCAATATGAGTGTTATTGGCTGACTACTATCAAGTGTGCTTGGTATAACAAATTGAGTAGCAATTGAATTTGTAGATGGGGATTCTGAACTTCTAAACATTTGCCATACATCAAATAATGTATTGGGTCCATACAGAGTATCAAATATTCTTACAGGATTGAGTCCGTTGATATCATACATCATTGGCGCATTAATGAACAATTCGTCAAGAAGTGAAGCGTCTGCTCCTGTCGCACCGGTTGCACCAGTACTACCTGTTGCGCCAGTTGCTCCCGTATTGCCAATAGTACCTGTGGGTCCTGTTGCGCCAGTACTGCCAGTGGCACCTGTTGCTCCGGTTGGACCAGTCACGCCAGTTGCACCGGTATTGCCGGTAGCGCCAGCACCTGGACCTGTAGGGCCAGTTACACCAGTGGAACCAGTGGAACCTGTTGCACCAGTTGTACCATCGTGCCCTCGCTTTCCACGTTTTCCTCTTGGTCCTTTTTTACAACATACGAGTGGTTTTTGGCATTGAGTATCGCAGCAAGGATCACTATTTAAACAACAATCATTATTTTCGTGAGAAATTGCTCTTAACAGTAAATGTTCGGGTAGCAATTCGCTTTGCATATATGATGCATATGATAAACACAGAATGAGTAGAGATACTTTTTTCATGCGAACACGTCTCCTTTAGTAATTATTATATTAAAAACGATATGATTTCTTTTACTATAGGATTGTGTAAATAATCAAGAAAAATATTTTACTACAAAAATGATTATGGAGTACTTCGCCATACAAGAAATGCTTCAATAAAATCGATTAATTCACCGTCAAGAACTTTATCAGGTTGTGGGGATTCAAAATCTGTACGATGATCTTTGACCATTTTATATGGATGCAATACATACGATCTTATTTGTGATCCCCATTCAATTTTTCTTTTTTCGATACCAGCGCTTAATTTTGCGTCCTGTTCTTCTTTCATTTTTTGTGCAAGTTTTGCATAAAGCATTTTCATGGCAAAAGCTTTATTCTGTTGTTGTGATCTTTCATTTTGACATTGCACAACAATGTTAGTTGGTAAATGGGTAATACGTACTGCAGAGTCAGTTTTGTTAACGTGTTGTCCGCCTGCACCACTTGCGCGATATGTATCAATACGTAAATCTTTTGGATCAATGGTAATTTCAATATCAGGAACTTCCGGTGTTACCATAACGCTTGTGAAAGATGTGTGTCGTCTTTTATTTGCATCAAAGGGGGATATTCTCACAAGTCTGTGAACACCATGTTCACTTTTGAAATATCCGTAAGGATTTTTTCCACGGATAAATAGAGTTGCGGATTTTATACCAGCTTCTTCTCCTGGTTGATAGTCGATAGTATCAGCATGAAAATTATTGCGTTCGCAGAATCGGTAATACATGCGTAGAAGCATATTTGCCCAGTCTTGAGATTCTGTTCCGCCCGCACCGGCATGAATGTGTACAAAACAGTTTGATGAATCGCTTGGGTCATTTAATAAAAGTTGTATTTTAAATGCGACTACTTTTTTACGTAAATCGCTGACTTCGGATGAGATTTTGGTTAATTCTGTTTCATTATCTGCAAAAAGATTAATAAGTTCTGTTAGATCTTTATGAGTTGTGACTACATGTAAATATTGATCTCGTAACGTTCGAGTGTGTTGTAGTTCTTTGGAGATTTCTGTTTGTTTGGGGTTTTTCCAGAATTCTTCTTCCTGAGAAGTTTTTTCAAGATCTTGAAATTTTTTTTCGAGCTGAGCATTGTTCCAAAAAGAAGTAATTGTTTGGATGTCAGGGGCTATGTTTTTAAGTTGCTCGTGAAGTTCATCTATAAGCATCTATAACCTTTTTTTATAAACAAAAGATAAATATATTTACTATCAGCATATCATAAGGGTTGTGAATGATAAACAAGTTAATTGTAATAAAAAAGGCGCTTTTCATAAGCGCCTTTTTTATTGTTGCGTGAGGTGTTATGATTCTTGGCTGTTCAGTTGCGATAAAGCAATTTTCTTCTGCAATAACCATGCATAATGTGCAGCAATCCCAGCAGCAAGGCGAGTTAATCCCCTTTTTATAGGAGAGGAAGAATCAAGTTTTAATGTTGCTCCGAGAGTTGTGGGTGTTACGACAGCTAGTAGTGCAGTAAGTAATCCGTTAAACATCCAGTCGTTGAAAATGAATCCTAATGATTCAAGATATGGTTCAGTGTAATATGGTTGATTTTTAAATTGTCCTGGGTACATCCCTATTATCAATTTATGGATTACATTTGTACGGGCTGCATATTTAAAACCACTCAATAGTGTATGAGCGTCAGTTTGGTTAGAATTTTGGAGTATTTTATCAATCGTTTCTAGGATACTTGTTAATCCTGCTGCAACACGTATTTCTTTTATATCTTGTTGAATATTATCTTGTACATAGTGGTTAAGTTCATCTGCTTTATCTAATAAGTCTTGAGCTACTGCTGGATCAAGATTGGATTGTTCAATGAGATTGGCGACGGCCTGTTGGAGAGTATTGAGTTTTATATCAAAAACTTGGTCAACAGTACTTTGTACATAAAATGTAATTGAAAGAAGGGTGAGAACAGATAGGAAAAAATGAGAGTGTTTCATAAGGTCTCCTGATAATGAGTAAATATTTTATTAGAGGTATACCAAAAATGAGGGTTGGATTGTCAATAGCAACACAAAAAAATATACTCTCAACAAAATGACTTTTTTTTACATCGGAACTATTTATTTTTTTGAGCTTATATATTATATATCTTATATATTGTATGTATTGATACATATAATAATAAAAAAGTCTTTTTGTATGCGTGCAACTGTTTTTATACAAGGGAGCCTAGTTTAGGTCTTTTTTTGGGCAATAATGGGCCTAAAAGGTAAGTTAGACTCTCAAATACATAGCCGCTCGTTGGAATATGAGATTTTTCGAAGCTTTTTTTTAAGAAAAATGAGTCTTTTGGTTGATACATAAACCCGATAGTCTTTTTTTTAGTTTTAACGGTTGTTTTTGAGAATAAAATGTAGCTTGTTTTGGTTCGGCCTTGTAGGCGTTGAAAAGCGAGTAAAAGTTGTATGCAAACGATGATCTAATGAATATATTCATTGGAATAGTGGTTGTTAAAAGTTTCGTATTATTCATTAAAAACCTATACCTCTTATAGGACTTACACATTTTTTTTTAAAAAAGTTTAAAAAAAGTGTTGACTTAGTGCAAAATAGGTTTATAATTTTCATTAACAATTGATTAAAACGTTTTCAATAACCGCGAATCAATCGTAATTTAAGAAAATTTGATAACATTAAAAAGTTCTTTGAAATACACAAGAGAAAATTTCGTATCTATCAATTTTGGTAGGACCCAATTCAATTCAGTGATGAAGAGTTTGATCTTGGCTCAGAATGAACGTTGGCGGCGTGCCTAACACATGCAAGTCGAGCGAGAAAGTTCCTTCGGGAATGAGTACAGCGGCGGACGGGTGAGTAACACGTAAGAATCTGCCCTATAGTGAGGAATACCCTTGAGAAATTGAGGTTAATACTGCATAAGTCCCTACGGGGAGAAAAGCGTCTTTTATGTCGCTGCTATAGGATGAGCTTGCGGACTATCAGCTTGTTGGTGAGGTAAAGGCTCACCAAGGCTATGACGGTTAACCGGCCTGAGAGGGTGTACGGTCACATAGGCACTGAGATACGGGCCTGACTCCTACGGGAGGCAGCAGTGGGGAATATTGCGCAATGGGCGAAAGCCTGACGCAGCGACGCCGCGTGGAGGATGAAGGTCTTAGGATTGTAAACTCCTGTCAGATGGGACGAAAGGTTCATGTTTAATAGACGTGAAATATGACGGTACCATCAGAGGAAGCACCGGCTAACTTCGTGCCAGCAGCCGCGGTAATACGAAGGGTGCAAACGTTATTCGGAATCACTGGGCGTAAAGGGTGCGTAGACGGTATGTTAAGTTCGTTGTTAAAGGCTCCAGCCTAACTGGAGTATTGCGATGAAAACTGGCGTGCTAGAGGGTGAGAGAGAGAAGTGGAATTCCTGGAGTAGCGGTAAAATGCGTGGATCTCAGGAGGAACACCAATGGCGAAGGCAGCTTCTTGGCTCATTCCTGACGTTGAGGCACGAAAGCGTGGGGAGCAAACAGGATTAGATACCCTGGTAGTCCACGCCGTAAACGATAACCACTAGATGTTGGTTCGGCTTAGCTGGATCAGTGTCGTAGCTAACGCGTTAAGTGGTTCGCCTGGGGAGTATGGTCGCAAGGCTAAAACTTAAAAGAATTGACGGGGGTCCGTACAAGCGGTGGAACATGTGGTTTAATTCGACACTACGCGAGAAACCTTACCTGGGCTTGACATGTACTTGACAGCTGTAGAAATACGGTCTTTTGGGCTTCGGCTCAAACGGGTACACAGGTGCTGCATGGCTGTCGTCAGCTCGTGTCGTGAGATGTTTGGTTAAGTCCTCTAACGAGCGCAACCCCTGCTATCAGTTGCAATTAATCTTCGGATTAAGCACTTTGATGGGACTGCCCGGGAAA
>DATEAY010000080.1 GCA_035288105.1 Candidatus Babeliales bacterium | reverse complement strand
TAGCAGTTACATCAACTATATTTTCTGCAGTTAAATGTGGCTCGATGGTCTTATAAAATACTTCTGCTTTCTGCCAATAATCATTCATTCGTTGTAAGCGCTCTTCTGGAGCCAAATGATATATGTCACTGACTGCATCAGAAGTAAAACAAGCAGTGTTGATCACAAATTCACAAACTTTTTCTGTTGCATAGTAGATTTTTTCTGCAGTAGTTATTGGATGCAGAGCTGCATCTCCAACTGCCAAGACTCCTTGCTCAAGGAGATTAACTCCCATCAGAGCCAATGATCCCCAATCCTTCGCTTGTTCAACAGGATTAACTCTTAAAACAAACATTGTTACTGCTCGTGCTAGTAAACCAGGAGTTCTTTCCCACAGTGTTGGCCCGCCTTCAGCAACAACTTCAGATTGCGTTTGTAAATCAGTTAAAACATGATCAACTGTAGCCACATGAAATACAAACTCCACATCATTTTTTGGTGCTCGTATTATATCTAACGACTGATCAATTGATACTTGCATATCAGCAACATGTTGTAGATTGCACAAACTAGCATTACCCAATACTTGTCTTGCAATAATCTCAAAGCCATTTGCAACAGCATGGCAGCTATCACTACGAGTAAGGATGTCTGCCGTTATATTTTGTACATCAATCGGAATAAAAAATTCTTTCTCAAATGTTTTTTCTAAACATTTTTGTTGCTCAATACATTCTTCACAATTATTCTCTTCTATCTTTTGCTCAATCTGTGGATTTAGATCAACTAATTCTTCATGCACTTCAGGTAAACTTCTAGATTCTGTAATAGCAATATGTTCATTGCTTACTGTACTTTTAGAATTTGGTAATGGCCGATAATCAGGACGAGCTTTATGAAATTTTTGAGCCACTGCAATACGATCAATTCTAGAATTATACATTACACTTTCTCGTAGATATTCCTGCTCTGGTATTATCCTCGGAGGTTGTTCTATCATCGGCTCTACTTGGGCTTCTAAGTCACTCAATGCCGCACATGCTTCATTCCATGAACCATGTCTAATTTTACCAAATGTAAGATTAATGGGATCTTTAAAAGCTCTTTCTGCTATAGCAAAACAAATTTCATCAGCCATATTTGGCATTTCATTAAGTGACACCTTAATCGCCAAACGCTTATAAAGATTCTCAAGCGCAGCAATGTCATTTTTTTTCTGTAAAACATTACATAACCGAGAGAATTGCTGTATTTCATCCAAACACTCTTTACCCATGTGGTTTACTATAAAATCACCACGAGTCGTAAAGCCATCTGCAGCAATTCTCAGAATATCAACTCCCAATAAATTTACTGGATATGCATTATCACAAATATATGTACCATCCACGGAAAACAAGGCCTTTAATTCCTGGAATGCTTTACTCGCTGTATCATAATCAGCATGATGTATATCATTCATAAGCTGTTCTACTCGTCCTGATTTTAAAGCATCTATAATCGGTAGAATACAATTATATTTACGAATTTTACTCTCCCTCCACGCTTTTGCTCTTTTATATTTAAAATACTTTGTAAGACGTTCAAAACGAGCTTGTACAAGAGGATGTTTCAACACACGACTAATATTATCTGGAGAATATATATTTCTGAGAACTATATCTGAATCGAATACCTTCTTTCTTAGTTCTCTTTCCCTCATTGTCTCGGGGTGCACTATATCTTGTTCACGGACAAATTTTTTATTGCTAAAACTATCGAGTGATTTAAAGCATTCTTTTTGTTGTTTTTCTGAAAATTTTCCTTGCAATAATGGCTCTGCATTTATCTTGTGTATTTCAGGGATAGCACATATATTCTGGTCATTATCTATTCCACGTGACGTATATTCTACTGATATACCCGTATGTATTGGCATAGGTTTAATTTCTTGATCTTTATATTGATACGTATCTGGAGTTTTTTTCACCTCGAAGGTATATGTATAATTTTCACTTGGTATAGCAGAAAAAACCATCTTTGATGCAATAATAGGACTGTGGATAGACAACAATAGTATGAGCAACAACGTAGTAATAGAGTTTTCTATTTTAAGCATGATGAGTGATTTCTTTCGGGCTCACCTGATCAGATCCGCCAAGAAAATCATGACACAAACGTACTAGACTAATGATATTAAGGGTCATATACAAAATGGTACTCCAATTTTGCAATTTTTTGCTAAATTGCTCAGAATCAAATAGAGATTCTTTGGTCATTAAACATTCTGCTTTTCGCTGATCCAATGCTTGCTGAAAATGTTTTTTAGTTAAAATTAAAAATTTGATTTAGTATATAACGAAATCTGATATGATGAAATTAATTAATCCATTACCTTAACTTTTGAAAAACGTCATGCCTAAAATAAAACAATTATCACAACATGAAGCACAAAAAATTGCAGCAGGAGAAGTTGTTGAACGTCCTGCAAATATCGTCAAAGAATTAGTCGAAAATTCCATTGATGCTGGTGCAACACGCATTAGTATCTATGTTGAAGATGGCGGCAAACAACTCATTAGAATTATTGATAATGGCTGCGGAATGGATGCAACTGATGCGCAAAAATGTTTTGACCGTCATGCAACGAGTAAAATAACTCGTGTTGATGAATTAGAATCAATTGATACATTTGGTTTTCGTGGAGAAGCTCTTGCCAGTGTTGCATCTGTCAGCAAAATTACATTGCTCACCAAAGAAGAAAGCAGTTTAGAAGGCACACAAGTGCTCATGGAAGCAAACGCTATTGCGCACGTCAATTCTGTTGCATGTGCAACGGGCACCGATATTAGCATCCACAATCTTTTTTTTAATGTTCCTGCGCGTAAAAAATTCTTAAAATCAACGCAAACAGAATGGCGTGCAATACAACTGCTGTTTAACGCTTTTTGTTTTGATTATCCACATATTCACTTTACACTGTTCTCTGAAGGTAAACCGATACATAATTGCCCTGTAGTTGATGATATAAAAGACCGCGCACTACAATTATTCGAACCAGTAACACATAAACATCTACTTACCATATCTACCAACGCAGATATTTCTCTTAATGGTGTTATTTCTGATCACCAACAGTATCGCTACGATAGAAGTGGAATTTATTTTTTTGTGAATAAACGCTGGGTAAAAAATCAGCATTTGAGCAGCGCATTAATCA
>DATEAY010000079.1 GCA_035288105.1 Candidatus Babeliales bacterium | reverse complement strand
AGCCCGTTCATTCTTGGATGAATCAGTTTAGATCCATTTTTGTGCGATACTCAAAATCCATCAAAAATTATCTCGCTTTTTCTCAATTTGCTGCCGCAATCATTGTTTCTAATAAAATTTGAGTTTAGGGATGGGCTCTTAATGGGTTCGTATCCTTCGACAAGCTCAGGACGAACGGAACTAAAATCCTAATCATTTGACAATCAAAAGTCGTCCATAAATTTGATTAATACATAACAATAGAAGCTATATCCGGTCATTCAGAAGATTATTCCCTCCCGTTCGTCCTGAGCTTGTCGAAGGATACGAACAAAAATTGTTAACTCAACATGATTTGCAAAAAAATATGTGCTATACTAAAGTATCTGCAGGTTATAATGACGCAACAGAGCTCTCTATTTCATCCCCAACTTCGCTACTCTTCGCCGGGGACCCCGCGTGGAATGAAATGGAATGTGGGGTTAAAATTAGGTAATATAATGAAAATTCGAAGAAAAAAAGGCTTTTTTTCCATCTCTGCCGTTGCAAAAATGTTTTCTGTACACCAACAAACAGTACGCCTCTACGAAAAACAAGGGCTTATTAGCCCCAAACGTTCATCAGGTAACACGCGACTTTTTTCTGAAGAGGACATTGATCAACTAGAAGAGGTTATCTACCTTACCCACGAAATGGGAATCAACCTTGCCGGTGTGGAAATGATTTTGCGGCTCAAAAAGCAGATTAAAAAAATGCAAAATGAGATGAACAAAATTTTTGATACAACCCAACAAGAACTTGAGCAAGAGAATGAAAAGTCAAAAGAGATTGTGCAAAGCAGTTATCAACGCCTTTTACAACTCAAAAATAAAGACGTACAAACAACAACTCCTGGTGCTCCTGTAAATAAAAAAGAGAGCAACAGCGACAAAGATGACACTGTAGAAATGGACAACTGGGAAATTGAATATGAAGACTAAGGAGATACTATGTTTTTTAATATGCTCAAAACTGCCGTCCTTTTAATCATACTCAGCGGATTACTATTACTTGTTGGTGGTCTTATTGGCGGAGTATCCGGAATACAAATCGCCCTCTTTTTATCTGTGATAATGAATTTTATTACATTCTTTTTCTCCGACCGTATTGTGCTTGCCTTATACAAAGCACAACCACTTGATAAAACTCACTACCAATGGATTTATGAAATAATTGAAGAACTTTCACACAAAATGCAGCTGCCTATGCCAAAGTTATGGCTTGTTACCACACCAATGGCGAATGCTTTTGCAACAGGACGCAGCCCTAAACATGCATCAATTGCAGTCACAACGGGAATTTTAAGCCTTTTAGACGCTGAAGAATTACGCGGCGTTCTTGCCCACGAGCTCGCACACATAAAAAACAGAGACACGCTTATTACCACGATTGCAGCAACAGTTGCCTCTGCAATTGGGTATCTTGCATATATGTTACGCCATATGGCGTTATGGGGATCAGTAAGCAGCGATCGTCGTAAAGAAAACCCATTTGCACTTATCTTGGTTAGTATTTTGATGCCTTTTGCAGCAACGCTTGTACAACTTGCCATTTCGCGTTCACGTGAGTACGCAGCCGATGACACGGGAGCACGCTGCTCACATAGCCCATTGGCTCTTGCATCAGCATTACAAAAATTGGAAAACAACGTCAAATACGCTCATATGAATGCAGATGATATGCAACAAACAAGTACAGCCTCTCTTTTTATAGTACATCCTTTTACTGCGCATTCATTGAGCTCTCTATTTGCGACACATCCGCCAATAAGCAAGAGAATAGCGCGATTACAGCAGCTTTCTAAAAAAATGTTTTCATAATGACGCACAATTGTGCAAGGCTGAAATCAGAGTAGGATGTATAAAGGTTTTAAATCACGAAAGGCATAGTATGAATAATGATTCATTTTCACACGACAGCAACTCACAATTCGCACTTTCGTATGAATTACTCCATTTGTTAAAATGGCTTGAGCAGCATGATGCCGATAAACTAAAAAAAATTATCGCCAAGGCTGTTGCCCATGGATTGCATGATGAGATTCAACAAACATCTCTCAACAATCAGAACATTTTAGAAGATATGCATCATGGTATCATTGATTTTTTTGAACTAATGGACACCATTTTAGCCGATGCAATTAATGATCACGTAGAAAAAAAGGCACGAGAAAAAAACTTACTTCCTACGCTCGATTGTTTTGATGCATCGCTACTCGATCACGAAACTGTACGCTCAAGTATTGAAAACACTACAAAAAAATTGGATGCTCATCCACACATCAATGCAAAAGAGCAGTTGTGTAAGGAATTGCTCAAGAAATGGAAACCGCTCAATAAGCAGAGTATGAATTAACAAACAATATATCAAGAACTCTTAAAGGTCTCGAATTTGTCGAGACCTTTACTATTTATAAAAACCCAATTTCTCCAATGCTTGGCGCAACTCAAACAACGGCAACCCAATAATCGTAGAATATGAACCACGTACTGTTTTTAAAAACTGATTACCATACCGTTCAACAGCAATACCACCAGACACATCTAAAAAAGGAACCTTTTCCAAATATGTATCTATCCATTCATCAGGAATAATAAACGAAAATTCAGCTGATACAACATCAGCTACACGTTCTTCAATTTCCCACTTTCCTGATCGCCACACTTTTTTATCCAAGCAAAAAGCAGTGCACAAAAATGATCCTTCCCGCGTGGCTTTTATTTTTGCAACAGCATCAGCCCTATCGACTGGTTTGCCGTGAATCTTGCCTGTTTTATCGTGCGACATAGTATCCGCTGTGAGCACAAAACAAACATCGCCTTCTGACGTGCCATCAGGTAACATAACATGCTGCATTTTATATATAGCAATACTCAAAACAAGTTGTGGCAACGGCAATCCCCAATCGCATTGCGATTCATCTGCATGTTGTTCAACAGTAATATACGGAATGTGAGACTCATCAAGTAACATGCGACGTGGTTGCGACTTGGAACCAAAATACAAAGTGTGTCGTATATTCATAAAAAATCCCCTAATTAAAAATTTTCTTTCAAGCGTACACAGATACAACATAAAGACAAGACGCCTATTGATCAAAGGTAACAAATAGATTACGTTTAAAATATGAATTACCAATACTATACACTCACACATACCATATCTTTACCCCAAGATAAAAGAATTGTCCTTGTTGGCGGATGCTTTGACATTCTTCATTTTGGACATATTCAATTTTTGGAAAAGGCACGTGGTGCTGGTGACTATTTGATAGTTGCTCTTGAGCCGGATGAACGTATCACACAGCACAAAAATCGTCTTCCAATACACACACAGCAAAAACGCGTACACAACTTGTTGGCATTGAGATATGTTGATCACGTCATTTTATTACCTGTTTTGCAAGGATTTGATGACTATCTTCAGTTAGTCCAATCAATCAAGCCACATATTATTGCAGTAACAAGCAACGATCCACAGATGACCAATAAACAAAAACAGGCTGACACGATTAACGCACAGCTTGTTATAGTTAATAATCGAATTGCACATCTTTCTAGCACCGCAATTTATCAACAAAGTATGAATGAATAAGTTCTTATAAACAAAATAAGCCACATGATTAAACATGTGGCTTATAATAATGCATACTATTCAAAAAAAATTGGCTGGGGCGGAAGGATTCGAACCTCCGATCATAGGACCAAAACCTATTGCCTTACCACTTGGCCACGCCCCAAAACTGGAATGTGAAATTTTTTATCTACTACTCTTCATCAGAAAGATGCGCACCACCCTGATCCATGACCGTCTTGTATTCTTGGACAACGCGTTCTTCAATCATGCTACGCGTTTCGGGGTTCAAGGGATGCACAACGTCACGAAATGTTCCATCTTTGCGTTTACGTGATGGCATTGAAACAAACAACCCTTTGACGCCTTCGATAACTTTTAAGTCTCGAATAATAAATGCGTTGTCAAAGACGATGGTTGCGTAGGCTTTCAATTTTTCGCCATCCGTCACCGGAAATACTTTTACTTCCGTTATTTCCATTGCTGTAATCCTTAAGGATAAGTATCGTTTTTTTGCTTCTTTACTGCTCGTATTTTAATGTATATCATTACATGTTTTTGTCAAACACAAACACGCTTTTTTATACATTTTTTATAAAAATTATCCAATCAATCGTGCGACTCTCAATTTTGCTGAACGTGATGATGGATTTTTTGCAATTTCTTCTGCTGTCGGCACCACCACGTGCTTAGTGATTATCTCAAGTTTCCCTTCATCCGCTTTCTCTTTAAAAAATTGCTTCACAATACGATCTTCTAAGGAATGGAATGAGATACATAATAATAACCCATCCGGTTTTAAAACCTGCAACGCACCTGATAAAAACCCCGTGATATTATTAAGCTCGTGATTTACATAAATACGTAATGCCTGAAAAACTTTAGTTGCTGGATGAATTTTTGAAGAACGCTTTCCACCGCGACCAACGGCTTTTTCAACAATCAAAGCCAACTCTCGCGTTGTTTGAATCGGCTTTCTTTGACGCGCTTCAATAATTGCTGCTACTATTTTTTTCGCATGTGCTTCTTGGCCCAATTGCCAAAAAATTTCACACAATTTTGCTTCAGAAGATTTATTAACAACCTGTTCAGCTGTCACCTGCTGATGAGCAGGTGACATTCTCATATCAAGTTCAGAATCTCTATAAAAAGAAAATCCGGCACGCTCTTTTATATGCATTTGAGAAGTGCCAAAATCAGCAAGAATACCATCAACTTTTCCTACTTTTGCTTTTTGTAACAAGCGATATAAATTCGAAAAATTACCCCACAATATACGTAGTCGCTCCTGATATTTTTCTTCAAGTTCAGGTGCATAAGTTTCTATTGATGTGGCATCCCAATCGACTGCTACAACACGACATTCTGGTTGACCATCTAAAATTGCTTTAGTGTGTCCACCAGAACCAAACGTAACATCACAATACAATGCTCGCGGTTGAGGACTAAGGTAATGCAAAACCTCGTCGACCATTACCGTTTTGTGATAAAAAAGCTGCTCATTTTCTTTATTTGGGTTTACCATAGTAATTTATGCTATAACTTTGCAATCTATACTTGTGATGACGTAACGTCACTTTTTGTTGTTAACATCGAAACTAAATTTTCAAGTCCAATGGCACGAGAACCTTTGACCAAAACCGCCGGTTTTGTTTCAAGTTCATTTTCAATTTTTTGTACCGCTTCTTGCCATGAAGTGACAACTTCTACGCGCAATCCAACCGGTGCAGTTTTTTTCACCCATGCAACTAAGTTACCAACTAAAATAACTTTGCTTAATGAAGGAACTTTTCGTAAAAACCGTCCAACCTGTCTATGCCAGAAGGGACTGTTCACACCCAAACCTAACATATCTCCAATGATAGCAATTTTTGGCGACTTTGTCTCTATTTGTTGAAACGCCAACAATGCTGCCTTCATGCTTTCGGGATTGGCGTTGTAACAGTCATTTATTAATGTACCGCGATCATCATTTATAAGCCGTTCCTCAAAGCGTCCGGCAACAATGCACGGTTTTTGTATTGCTTTGATAATGATTTCGTCCGACACACCAAGCCAATGCGCTGCTGCTGTTGCGGTGAGTACATTAAATACTGCTCCAACATGCGGATGGTTGAGCGCAATAGCATATTTCTTTTTATATATTTTGAGAACAAAAGTAATGTGCGATCCTGCGACTCTCATTTTTCTTGCTTGGATCTGATTTGTTGTTTTTGAACCAAACTTAATCACTGGATGCTGATAAGAGACATGGGCTAAAATTGGTTGATCACCATTAATAATACCAATGCTGTTTTCAATGAAATATTTAAAGATATCACGTTTTTCAAGCGCGATATCATTGAGTGAACCAAGTCCGTCCATGTGCTGGTGACCAATATTAGTAATTGCAGCCGATGTTGGTCGTAACAAATACGCAAGTTCGGCCATTTCGCTACGCTTACTGATTCCCACCTCAAAAATAGCCAATTCATGATCCGCTCTCATACGAAGCATATTAAGCGCTAGACCAATTCTTGTGTTCTGGTTACCGTTAGAAGCAAGGTATCTTTTCCCTGCATAGGACATAACTTGTGAAAGAATCTCTTTGGTAGAAGTTTTTCCTACTGAACCCGTAATAGCAATGACTGGACAGTTAAATTGTAAACGCCATGCTGCTGCAAGTTGAACAAACGCTTCAAGAGGATCTTTAACCAAAAGGACCAGTTTATTTTCTAGCCCTTTTATTTTTTTCAAAATTTCTTTTTTTGATTCAGCAACAATTGCACCCGCGGCACCTTTTTTAAATGCTTCAACAATAAATTCATGCCCATCATGATCAACGCCTTTTAAAGCAACAAAAATCTCGCCCGCTTTTATCGTACGTGAATCAATAGAGAATGTCGCATCCTCTGGAAAATGCCCAAATGCAATCGACATTTCAGGCAATGTTTTAATTATAAAAGACTTGTCAAATCGCATTGATAATCTCCGTTGAAAATAAAAAAAATACTACTACAACCTGGTTACACAAAAAACATCTATACATGCTGCTATTCGCTTACTCAATGGCAATAAGATTGCTTTTTTTTTAACATTTGTCAAGTAACAACAGATAAAGTAGTTAGATAATACGTTACCGAATTACTTTTCTTGTCTTACCTCCATCTTGTGGCATAATGAGCCCCTGAGATTCAAGCATGTCAATAATCCGCGCTGACCTATTATAACCAATGCGGAATTTTCTTTGTAGTAACGAAATAGATATTTCATCAATCTCATCCAAGAACAGTCGTACATCTTTATACAAGGCATCATCGGTTGCTAACAAATCTTGCCCATGCACTGCTGTTACTTGATGTAAATCGAGATATTCAACTTTTCTTTGTTTACGAATATGATCAGCAACTTGTTCAATTTCTTGGTCAGAAACATACGCACCATGAACTCGTCTTAATTGTGATGTTGCTGCATCAAGAAAGAGCATATCGCCCCTACCCAACAAACGATCAGCTCCCATTGTATCTAAAATAGTACGTGAATCAATACGCGAAGCCACTCTGAAAGAAATTCTACTCGGGAAATTAGCTTTAATTAATCCGGTAATGACATCAACTGACGGTCGTTGTGTTGCAACAATCATATGAATTCCTGCCGCGCGTGCCATTTGAGTTATACGAGTAATTAAATCTTCGATATCTCGTCCTGCGGTAATCATAAGATCTGCTAACTCATCAATTACTACAACAATAAAAGGTAACTTATCTGCTTGTTTAGAATTATTTTCTCCACTTTTCCGCTCGCCCTGAGTGCTCGCCGAAGTTTCTTGACGAAGGTGAGTGTATCGAAGGGTACGTTCATTGTAATCAGCTATGTTACGAGCACCACATTGCGCCATTTTTTCGTAACGTTCTTCCATTTCTTGCACAACCCACCTGAGTACAGGAGCTGCCTGATGAGGACTGGTAACAATAGGAAATAGTAAATGTGCAATATCAGTAAATGCTGCAAATTCCAATCGTTTTGGATCTATTAAAATAAGTTTTAAATCATCAGGACTTAACTTACACAATAAACTAATTAAAATTGCGTTAAGCGCAACTGATTTTCCTGAGCCAGTCGAACCTGCAATTAAAAGATGTGGCATGCGAGCCAAATCAACAACAACAGCTTCTCCTATGGTTCCCTTACCAAGCACCAGCGGTAAACTACCGGAAAACTGTGTGTATGCCGATTGATTTGTTATCTGAGAAAATAATACATCATGACGTGTTGTGTTTGATACTTCAAATCCAACCACAGATCTGCCGGGTATTGGTGCAATAATACGAATACTCATTGCTTGCAGTGCCATTGCAAGATCATCTTCGAGCACAATAATTTTACTGAGCTTTGTATCAATATCCGGTTGATACTCAAAAAGTGTTACCACCGGACCACGCTTAATGGCAGTCACTTCACCATTTACGCCAAAACGTTTTAGTTTATCTTGAAGAACATGCGCACGGTCTTGTAACTCTTTTTCAACATCATGATTTTCGCTCACATGTTTTTCTGCTACAAAAATATTCATATGTGGCAATGCATATCGTGGAGCTTTTTTTGTAATAGTTGATAACGGTTTTTTTTGTTGAATTTCAGTATTTTCCATGAAATCAGCATAGTCATCCAATGCATCTGCTACGTGTTCATTATTTTTTAGTGGTAGTTGTAGTACAAGGTACGTAATGACCACATCCCCTTTTTTTCCACTGACACGATTCGGTAAAGATGCAACAAAAAAATTAAGTTTTATTGGTTTTTGCTGCTCAACATCAATAAAATCAAACTCTTCTTCATATACATCATCAGGATGCATCAAACCCGTATCTTGAAATGCTCTTCCATCGAACAATGATTGTACAAATCTTATCAACAGTAGTGGTAGCCGTACAAAAAAACTGTGCAAGCATACTCCAATAGCCTGCACAGTTCTGCTGACAACATGGTATTTTTTCATCACCACGTAAACGGCAACGACTGCTGCTATGCACTGTTGTACCACAAACATAAATGACCAACGAAACACTAAAACAAGACTGGCGCACAGACTCATATATAAAAATAACGCCCGACCCAACGGGTCAAAGTAATAAAGCAGTTTTTGTGCGCCAAGCAATCCGATTGTACCACCCGGATAAGGACTCCATGCTAAATCAATACCATACGTGGTTAATACTATTGCACCAATAATCACAAGATATGTGCACGCGCACAAACGCTCCCAATCTGATCGCATTGATTTTTTTGTGAGCGCAATCAGACCTACGCATAATAATGGAATTAATAATAAAAAGGATGCTCCTCCAAAAAGATAATACAATAGTGCCGATATCTGTGCACCAACAAAACCGCCCTGATTAGTAATTTCTCCTGGTTCACTCGTAATATACAACCAAGAACTATCGGTTACATTGTATGAAACAAGCGAAACAACCAAAAATAGTATCATACCTACATACAAACAAAAGCCAACATACCAAATGCCTGTATTTTTTTTTTCATGAAAAAAAGTATTCATAAAAAACTCCTATTAAAATTTTTATAAAAAAAGTTCCACAAAATTGACCATCTTGAAACCACCACCCCATGATGAAATATCAAATAATTTTATAAAACAACCCAGGAACAAAGGCTTTTTAGCCCGTTCAATACACGTAAAAGTCCTTCCACAGCATAATTGCTAATAATTTTTCTTTACAATTTAGATCTGACAATACTATATTGTACAGAGATATAAAAATATGGTTGAATAAAAAAATAAAATAGACCTATTCAATGAAAGGAGAGATCGCACATAAAAAAAAAGTAGTGTACGTCTATATCATTTCACTTTGCTTATTATAAAGAGTGTGAAATCAATTCGTGATATATATCTAAGTCGAGTAAAAGGAGTTGAATTATGAAACAATACTCAAAAAAATTGTTTTCATTGGTTGTGCTTTGCGGCACAGCAAGCGGCATATTACATGCCGATGATCTTCGCGTTGTGCCATTCTTACAATGGCGTTCACAAGGTAGAGACATGGCACGCAAATTATATGGCACAACATCGTATGCCGTATACCAAGGTGACATGGATGCATGTTACGGCACATTTAATGTGACTGTACAATATGACCAAACATTCAGAGGAAAAGAAATTGCTGAATGTCTATTTGGACCTGCTATAGTTAAAAACGTTACCAGCAGTAGCAGTTGCAATAATGACTGTGGTGATGCTATCTTAATTTCTGGTCTTCTAGCAGCTCCAGTAGCTCCTGCAACAACTCGTGGACCAAGAGAGTTGATGGCGGAAAACTTCCTCCTCCCTCGTGATTTCAGAAGTGTTGTAACTTTCTCACCTAAAGTTCAAGACGTAGTTGTTGATTTCAACCTATTCGTTGGACTTGACAGATGGGTGAGCGGTCTTTACTTCAGATTATACGGACCAGTAGTTTGGAACAAAGTAAACTTACGTCCTGAAGAAACTATAGTAACAGCAGGAACTGTGGGTTATACACAAGGCTACTTCGATCCTGCCGCTGCAGTACCACGATCTTCACTATTTGCTGGAGCAGCTGAATTCTTTGGTGGTTGCGAGTTCCCAGGTGGATACGCTGGACAAGAAGTATCAGTTCAACCATTGAAATTTGCAAAATTCTCTGATTGCAACCGAGTAACAACTCCAACTACAAACAATTGTAACAAAGATTGCAATTCATCAAGCCACCATAAAACAGGCTTTGCCGAACTACGTGGTGAATTTGGATATAACTACATCAGAGAAAACTACCGCTTTTTAATCAACTTACAAGCGGCAGCTCCAACAGGAACTAAAGTTAAATCTGAATTCCTATTCCCAGCATATGTTGGTAATGGTAAACACTGGGAACTTGGTGTAGGCATTGGCGGTGCGTGGACAATGTGGCGTAATGAAGACATGGAAAAATCATTCAACTTCATCGTTGAAGCTGATATAACCCACTTATTCAATGCAAAACAAGAACGTACGTTTGATCTTAAATGTAAACCACTCAGTCGTTACATGCTTGCTGAAAAATTGGTAGACAATACTGACAACGATGACAATGACAGAATACTTCAATCAGATGTTCAATTTGCTTCACCAGACGGCGAATATGCACCTGTTGCAAACTTCAGTACACGCGATGTTAAGGTAAGCATTGGCGTACAAGGTGACTTGGTTGCAATGTTCAACTATACATGCCGTGGATTCTCATGGGATCTTGGATACAACTTCTGGGCAATGTCATCATCAAAAATCAAGATTTCTTGTGACGATGATTGCGACACCCGTTGTGGTATAGTACCATTCCCTGTTGACACATGGGCTCTTAAAGGTGATGCAAGCGTAGCTGGTTACAACCCTTCAGATGCTACTAGCGTTCTTATTGGTCTTGCAGCAACAGAAAGTAAAGCAACAATCTTTACTGGAACTAATGCAAGCGCACCTTTTGGCAATGCAGCAGGCCAATCACTGACTAACCCTAACATAGATGCTGTTGTAACTCCTGCAACGTTTAATGTAGGCACTCCTCCTGTAATAACACCCTTATTTGTATTTAACTCAGTCGCTTCAACAGTACCTATAAATACTTCAGTTCCACCTGTATTCATCTCTATTGATGACCTTGATGTAGCAGGCGCTGAACAACGTGGACTTTCACACAAAGTGTTTACTCACTTCAGCTACACATGGCTTAATCATGACAGATGGGTTCCTTATGTAGGTGCAGGTTTCAGTGCTGAATTTGGTAGCCATCATAAAAGTGATGATTGTCCAACTACAACAACTATAGAATGTGATACTTGCCCAAGCGCTGTCAGCTGTGCATTATCTAAATGGGCTGTTGAAGTTAAAGGTGGGGTATCCTTCCATTAATAATGATATGAATCATTGTTGTATTGTTGGGTAAATGTTACCGAGCAAAGCAAACAAAAACGAATACTCAAAAAGGTCTAGCGAAAGCTAGGCCTTTTTGCTTTTGACCCCAATTTCCACTTTGTTTCAATTGGGGACCCCGGTAAAGAAACACGAATACTCATTAGAACAACCTGAAAAACAATTTAAACTGAATTGCACTTACAGCAGCGCAATTGCTTAACTTTTCTCCTTTACAAATGTGATGCAATCGTACTATATTAGGCCGTAAGAGATATAGGTATCACACGAATAAGGAGTTGAAAGTATGAAGAGACGATCACAAAGATTATTATTGTTATTGGGAGTCATTGCATATGCCACAGGACTACTAGCGGATTGTTCTACCGATGGTGCTACAGAATTTCGCGTAGCACCATTTGTGCAATGGCGTTCAGAAGGTAGAGATACTGCACGCAAATTAGTGGGAACTACAAGTCATCATGTGTATCTACACGATATGGAATCATTTTACGGCACATTTAATATAACGCCACAATATGATCAAACATTCCGCGCAAATAATTTACTCGAATGTTATTTTGGGTCTAGTTTAACAAACTGCAACTCAATCACCATTGCTGGTACACAAGCTCCTGCTCTTGATGTAAGAAAAGATTGGATGGCGGAAAACTTCTATCTTCCACGCAATTTTAAAAGCACCATCGAATTTTCACCAAAAGTACAAAACTTTTTAGTTGATTTTAATCTGTATGTAGGACTTGATGAATGGGTTAAAGGTCTTTACTTCAGAATATATGGTCCTGTTGTTAATAACAGAGTAACACTCAATCCGTGCGAATCTATAATACAAGAAGGAACTGTTGGTTATGCACCAGGATTTTTCAGTCAAAATGCAGTACCTGCCAGTACATTACTGCAGTCAGCACTATCATTTTTTAATGGCAACACAACCATTACAGTACCAGGAATCATCACAACTCCTTTACTAAAAGCTAAATTCGCCTGCGACAAACAAAGCACTACAGGTTTTGCAGAGCTACGCGGTGAACTTGGATGGAATTATCTCCACGAGGATTACCACTTTGGATTTAACATTCAGGCAGCTGCACCTACCGGCAAACGCCCTCATGGTGAATTCATTTTTGAAACACAAGTTGGTAACGGTAAACACTGGGAACTTGGTGCAGGGTTAGGAGCTCATTGGACAATGTGGCGCAGCGAAGATGATGAAAAACATCTTGATTTTGTTTTTGAAGCTGACGTAACACATTTATTTAATACATCACAAATGCGTACGTTTGATCTTATCGGCAGACCAAACAGTCGTTACATGCTTGCTTCAAAAATGAATCTTAGACCAACAACAAATCTTTCTGGTAATACAGAACCTGGCGTAGGACCTGGCACAGTAACAGTAGCATCATCACAATTTAATGCAGAATATTCTCCTGTTGCAAACTTCACCACTCGAGATGTTAACGTGAGTATTGGCGTACAAGGCGATATTGTTGCAATGCTTAACTACACTCACCGTGGTTTTTCATTTGATATAGGCTACAATTTCTGGGGTATGTCACACGAGGATATTGAAATTAAAGATTCTGATTGTGGACCAATCTTTCCTATAAATACGTGGGCACTCAAAGGTGATGCGCAAGTATACGGCTTTATAGATATTACGGGAGTTCCTGTTCCATTATCTGGCACAGAAAGCCTCGCAACAATTCATCAAGGAACCAATATTCCAAATGCGGGAAATACCCCAGAAACTGCTGCTACAACAAATATCGGCGTTGATAAGGAGGCACAATTTGCGCAAACATCAATTCCACCTATTGCCGTGATCAACGTTGATCCTGCCGCACCCACCGTTCAAATCAGAACATCAATCCAGCCAATATTTATTACAGTTGATGATCTTAATGTAAACGGTGCAGAAACACGTGGATCATCCAACAAATTCTTTACTCACTTCAGTTATACATGGATTGACCGTGAAGATTGGATTCCATACCTTGGTATTGGTGGGTATGCTGAATTTGGCAACACAGGTCATGATGATGAAAATGATAGTAATAATAATTGTGATCATGGCATAAGTTGCGCATTATCCAAGTGGGCAATTCTTGTTAAAGGTGGCGTATCATTTGATTAGTACTATAAAATAAGCACAGAATTTAAAAAGCCTCTCTATCGCAGAGGCTTTTTTTTGTACCATTGCCTTTTTTTGCCAAAGCTGTTAATGCTGATGTTGTAGTGCTGAGCGCTTAAAAAAAAGGAATTACACATGAAAAAAAAGTATTTTTCCACCCTCGCGCTTTCCGTTACTGCAGTAACATTCGCTCATGCAGAACAACACGTTGCAACTTCTTTCAATACTCGATCAATTTCTCGCAATGCCGCACGTGATCTTGCTGGTTGGATAAATTACATTAATAAAGATAACTCTCCAGATGTTGTGTATGGTGCAATTAGTGTAACACCAGAATATAATCACACATTTAACGGACATAACATAACACGAACTTTATTTGGTGATAATTTAATCGGTGATGGTTGTGCACAACACTTAAAAATTTCTGGTTCACAAGTCACCAATCGCGGACCACAAGATCTTCTGGCAGATTATTTCTACTTACCATCTGATTTTGAAAGCACTGTACGATTTAAACCAGTCATTGATAACGTAATTATTGATTTTGGTTTTTATCTTGGCCTTGATGCCTGGGCAAAAGGACTTTATTTTTGGCTCCATGCACCATTCGCACATACACGCTGGGATATTAACATCAATGAAGATGTCATCGATCCCGGCGTAAATAACAGTATGGAAGGATATTTTACTCCCGATGGACTTTTACGCAGGCAACTCCTTGATAGCTTTACCAGCTTTGTTAATGGTAACACAATACGTAATGTAGAAAACATTACCTTTCAAGAACTCAAGTTTGCGCAAATGAGTTCCGAACGTCTTGTCAGAACGCGAATGGCAGAAATCCGTACAGCTGTTGGATGGAACTTCTTTGCTGAAAAAAACTACCACGTTGGATTTAATGGACAGATTGCGTGGCCAACTGGATTACGACCAGATGCACTATTTTTATTTGAACCACTTGTTGGTAACGGTCATTTTTGGGAACTTGGATTTGGTTTAAGTGGTCATTATAACTTTTGGTGTAGTGAAGATGAATTAAGTCACTGTGCATTTTATGTTGATGTAAACGTTACACATCTTTTCAGAACTCGCCAAGCACGTTCATTTGATTTAACAAAAAATGGTACTCTCAGCAGATATATGCTGGCTATGGAAATGACATCACCTGCAGTAAATTTGCGTGGAGCTAATGGACAAATACCATCAGCACAATTTAACAACGACTTTTTACCCGTTGCCAATATTACTACTCTTGACGTTGAAGTGAGTATAGCTGCGCAAGCAGATATTGTTTTGATGCTCAATGCAACACGTCGTAATTGGAGTTTTGATTTTGGTTACAACTATTGGGGACGATCACCTGACAATATCACACTCCGACAGAATGAATCTTTTGCGGAAAAAACATTCGCCGTCAAAGGTGACTCACACGTATTTGGGTACGTTCTCGGCACAGCAAATGCCGTAGCACTTTCTGCAACACAAGACAATGCCACTGTTCACTCAGGAAAGAATCTTCCTGCAACAGGAACTACAGATCAAACCGTTATAAATAATGCTGCAAAAAACCCAAACATCGATTTTCCACAACCCGCACAAACAAATCCCGCTACACCTCCTGCAATAAATTTACAATATACACCAAACAGCATTCTTCCTACCGATCAAATTAACACGTCAGTGCCTCCAATATTTATTACACGCAACGATCTTAATTTTGATGAAACAGAAACTTCTGGATCATCAAATAAACTATTCGCTCATCTTTCATACACGTGGAATGATAAAACTGAATGGCAACCATATTTAGGCTTCGGTTTTGAAGCAGAATGGGCAAAAACAACAAAGCGCGATTGTAGGCCTTGTGATGATCACAACCCACAATGCTGCGCATCACAATGGGGTGTATGGATTAAGACCGGTGTAACATTTTAATTAGCATGTTAGATCTTATGCATAATAAAAAAAACTATTTTAGCACTGTTCTTTCCCACCATCCTTCGATACACCCCTGCGGGGCACTCAGGACGAGCGGAAGAGAGTGCGATCAGGATAAAGAAAAAATAAATAATTCATCCAACCTCCACTCCGCTCGCCCTGAGTGTTTTTGTCTTCAAAAATGTATCGAAGGGTGCATCATAAAATTAACTTTATTTTTATTTATTTTTTCACTCTCTCTCCATGCACAAAACTCTCAAGTAATTACTTTTATTTCTCCACGCTCACAAGGTTTTGATACACCGCGCGTTGTGTCTGGTTGGGATTTAGTTACGCATTGCCCTACGCAAGAAAAAATGTACAGTACCTATGCAATAGCGATAGAAGCTGCGTCATCTTTTAGACCGGAACGAATCAATCAGTGCTTGTTTGGACAAAATGTAATCCAACGTAATAAAAATGATACAGAATGGAAAGACTTTATTGTTGTATCA
Organism: Candidatus Babeliales bacterium; assembly: GCA_035288105.1. Classification (NCBI taxonomy): domain Bacteria; class Candidatus Babeliae; order Candidatus Babeliales; species Candidatus Babeliales bacterium. Next base: position 4,592 of record DATEAY010000079.1, on the reverse strand, counting down.
GGAAGTCAGACAGAAAAGCGCATACCACAAAAAGATTGGCTTGCAGATTATTTTGGTCTCCCAACTGATTTCAGGAGTGTAGTACGATTTAGACCACGCGTGAATAATGTTATTGTAGAAATGCAATCTTTTTTTGGTTTTAATCATGCAAAAAAAGGATTATACGCTGAATTATTTTTACCCCTTGTCTACACAAACTGGGATCTGAACATGAAAGAATGTGTAACAAATCCCGGTGAAAATGGATATGCTCCTGGATATTTCAATGAAAGTGGAGTTGATAATACCGATCTTCTTAAACAATTTACTCAGTATATTTCTGGATGCAGTGTACCAATTATTAGTGGTCTTACATTCCATCCGTTGATCTACGGTAAAATGTCACCCTGCCAACAACGCGCTGTACATTGCGCTGAACTGCGAGCAAATCTTGGCTACGATCATTTTATACACGATCTGCATCACATTGGAGTAAAAATGCAAGTTGCAGCTCCACTTGGCAATCGTCCAAAAGGTATATATCTTTTTGAACCAATTGTCGGCAATCAACATCATTGGGAACTTGGGATAGGTACAACAGTACACACTCTTGTATGGGATAACCCAGAAACAGATGAAAAAGTTGATTTTTTTGTTGATGCAACAGTTAATCATATTTTTAGAGCTTCACAACGACGCGCATTCGATTTACAAGGAAAACCAAATAGTCGTTACATGCTTGCACAAAAGATGACATCTACCATCAGTGATAATTTAACCGGAAATGGTATAACACCGCTTGCTCAATTTGATAAAGAAGTTACTTCAATAGTTAACTTCACTACCCGTGATATTGTTGTACGAGTCAATGTACAAGCTGATGTTGCATTATATTGCAGTTACACCCACAAAAATAATTATTGGACATTCGGTTATAATGCATGGAAACGTGGATGTGAAAATATATCAATACAAGACACATGTAATTTTCCAGAAAACACGTGGGCAATAAAAGGCGATGCTCAAGTTTTTGGTTTTATTGGTGAACAAAATATTCCAACTGATGTGCCAATTGGAACAGCAGTAGCACTTTCTGCAACAGAATCAGCTGCTACCATAAATTATGGTACTAACTTGCCAAAAACTGGCGTCAGCGACAATGCAACACAACGAGCTATTCAAATTCAAAATGCTCTCAGAAATCCCAATATTAATTTTCCGCAACCTGCATTTGCCGGAAACAACCAACGACTTGTTGCTTCAACTAATGATGTATCGGTAAGCAATCAAATAAATACATCAATTCAACCAGTATTCATTAACAGCATGAACATTGATATCAACAGTGCTTCCACCAGTGGATTTTCTCATAAAATATTTACGCATTACAATCATGTAATAACTACACATGACCGTGCTCATGCTGATATTGGTCTTGGATCAGAGATTGAATTTGGTAGACAAGCAGGACCTCCTCCTGCAATTGGCGATGATAAGTGTATCAACTGTGCACTTTCATTCTGGGCAATCTGGGTCAAAGGTGGTGTTTCTTGGTAGATCTTAGTAATAATAAAAAAAGGGAAGTCATTATGAAGTTTTTCAAAAATACATTATCAATCGTACTATTATTTACTATCAATTCTATAAGCGCACGGGCAGTGGGAGGTTCAGCACAGGCACCCAAACGAGCAACACAACCCCAACCAATACCAGCGAGAATAGTCAATCAACCGCCAGTACAACAACCTGCAGCTCAAAAACAATCATTCAGAGATCTGGTTGCTTACGTAAAAAGTGCAAATAATGTATGGGATGACACACACCTAATGCTCAGAACAGACTTTATCACTACAGTGGTACAAAAAGCACGAGCAGCTCATCTTGATGATTTTCAATTAGAAGCATTGCTACAAACAGCACGGGACTTACATGGAAAATTTTCAGGCAACAGAACACATGACATTCACATACTACAAGATATTAATCAGCAAATAGCTTTAGCTGCCACAAGACAAAAATAATGACTTCATAAAATGAAGGAATTTACATGAAATTTCTTAAAAGCATACTATCAATTATCCTATTATTTTCCACAGGATCTATGAGCCCAAGAACAGTTGGAGCACCTGCAGCAAGACCAACTACACAACCACAACCTGCACCAACTAGAATCACTATTCCTCCAGTGATACAACAACGGCAACAATCTGTAATACAACCAAATACATATGCGCAAGCGCTTGACAACATCAGAACACAAATGACATCGAATAAAGTATTGATTAATAATAATGCATTCACTCAAGAATTTGTTAATTTTGTAAAATCGCTGAATCTTTCCGACATTGAAACCAAAGCACTACTGGAAGCTGGAGCAAATATTCATGCAACATGGACTGATAATGATGAAACCAATAAACAAATATTATTATCTTTAAGAACCAACATTCAATCAATTGCACCAACCAAACCAACACTCCCAACGCCACCGATCGTACAACCTAGACCAATAGAGCAACAAAAAGAACAACTTCCACAAAGAACACCAGTAAAACAAATTTTACCAACTACGATAAAAAATCAAGTTCCTCATGATCTTCTTTTAGGAAAAGTTAAAAAATTGGAAGGTCATGTTGATATCTATGTAGGAGCTGGAATTTCAGCTACCGGAGAACCCATTTACTTTGCTATGGAAAAATTGGATTCTGAAAGAACTAAAGTTTGGAAACAGTATACAAAGGTCCTTTATATGGACTATTATCGCAATGCAACAAAAAAACTTAAAACATTAGTGCAGAATTGTGATAAGACAGATTATCGGGAAAAACAAAATCCATACACTCAAAATTTAATGGAGCAATTGTGTCTTAACAAGAAAAAATTTTCTACTCTATTTAGTGAAGGAAGCGGAATCGGCACCGGAATAGTTGGTTTTGATGAAATGCTGGCCAGGTATAGCAATGATAAAGATGTCATTTATGTTGCCTATGCTTCCAGTCAACCAATAACAGGTCCATTTAAACCTAAAAAAGAAATAAATCTAGATTCTTTTACTCTTGAAGACTTTGAAGCAGCTTATTCTGACATTATCATATGTGTATGCGTTGATATGATGCAAAAGTTAAAAAAACCAATATCAACAGAACACAGGGGTATATTTAAAAATCCGTTTAATGAGATTCAAGGTACGTACAAAAATATAGCCATGAAACTCCACGGTTGGGCTGGAACAGTAGAAGAGCAATTTTTTAATAAAAAATATATGACTGTTTTCCCAACTACTCACGCAGGAAAACTATTGCATAGCTCGATAAAAAGAGGTGGCATGTACCTGGGAACTGATAAAAAACCATTTGAATATGACATCTACTATGAAAAGGATGAAGAACAAATAAAGTTAATAAAAGAAAAATTTTCTCCTATTAAACAAGAACTTATTGGTGACATACCCACTCAATCTCGTCTTGGTGGTTTAGAGGATTTGCACGTTTTTGAGCTGAACGCTTTGTCAAAGTACTATACAGGTGAGTAGCAAGAAGAGTAAGTTGCTCGTGTATCATAATATTTAGACCAAAAAAGAGAGCAGTTTTAAACAACTGCTCTCTTTATAAAACTCTTGATTCGTCACCCTTGTATTATTTTACATTAGAAAAAATTAAGATAAAAAAAGGGGAATTTAGATGAGTTTTTTTAAAAACCTATTACCTATTATACTACTATGCACCATAAGCTCTGTAAGCCCAAGAGGAGTTGGTCAAACAAGACCAGTTGAACAACCCAAACCAACACCAATTAAAGCGATACCTACACCCCCTATAATACGGCAGCAACCTGTAATACAACAAAAATCATATGCGCAAGCTCTTGATATAATAAAAAACCAAATGCCATCTCGTAAAGTGTTAATTAACAATGTATTCACTCAAGAATTTATTGATTTTGTAACAGCACTTAATCTTTCCGAAATTGAGACTACAGCACTATTGCAAGCTGGGGCAAATATTCATGCAACATGGACTGATAATAATGAAACGAATAAAAAAATATTATCGTCCTTAAGAAACAACATTAAATCAATTACACAAACCAAACCAAGAGAACAAATTAAACCAACACCGCAACCTCAACCAGCAAAAAAAGATAGGTCAAGAAAACAACCTCAACCAACACCCCCAGCAAAACCAATCATACAACCAAAACCTATTGTTCCACAAAAGCCTGTTGCTCAACCAAGACCAATTCAAAAAAGCGAACCAATTCAACAAGATATACCAATGCAAGAACACCTCACAACAAATAATCTTGTTATGACACTTGATCCAGAAAAAGCAGAAACGGTACAAAATCTCGCAAGTGGTGCCATGGTAAGTCAAGCAATAGCAACATTATACGAAAAAGCGGCTCCTATCATCATGACAAGCAATGTATTAGAAATCATTCTCAGAATAAAACACATAGTAGGTGATATTAATTTAACGCGAATTCGACATAAGGATTTACAAAATCAATAGCATAGATAACATTTTCTAAAATGAGATCAATCAAAAAAGGAAATGAAAGCTATGCTATTGATTACAATTTTCTATGAAATAGATGAATTTTGCAAACAATTT
>DATEAY010000078.1 GCA_035288105.1 Candidatus Babeliales bacterium | reverse complement strand
CCGCTTAAGGATTTAACTGAGGATCAGTTAGACCGGATTGAAACAAAGATAAATAATTTACCAAGGAAGTGCCTAGGTTTTAGGTCAGCCGCCGAGGCGTTTGGCGCTGAGATAGTCGCACTTCAAACTTGAATGAACCATAAAGCGATTAAACTTTTGTGTTGTAGTTACTTTTTTTTCTAGTTTTAGTGGTTCATCCATACTACAGATATTGAAGGGTACTGTAAGTGTACATAAGACAAACAGTGGATTAGTTCTTTTGATTATTTTCACAGCTACTCCAATTTATTTTTCATATGTTGTTTGCATTTTTGATAGAATCAATAATTCTTTTATTTCTAGTTCGTTCTGCTGCTGTAAGTGGTGTGAGGCCATCATTATTAGCAATATGAGGATCTGCGCCTGCTTGTAGAATTGCTTCTATTATCGCTGGTATAGGATCTCTTTGTTTTATTGCAAGCATGAGGGCTGTGTTTCCCTTTAAATCTTTTTGGTTGACGGCGATGTTACGGATATGAAGGAGTGCCAGAATATAAGGCATATTAGTCATGTGTATGGCTGCCATCAATGGGGTCATGCCTGTACTGGTTGGTAAGTTAATTATTTCTGGTTTTGCGATAAATTTTTCAAAAAAGGCAGGTTTTGTCCTTGGGGCTTTAATTATTGTAAGTTGTAGAGGAGGCATACTCTGATCTATAATAGGTGAGAATTCTTCTCCCAGGTAGTCATAAGTAAATGTTACATCTGCTTGAGCAAATAATATATTAAATTCTTCCATTGGGTGTTGTTGTGATATGCATATATCATAGAATTGTTTTTGTATTTTTAAGCGTTGTTTTGCGGCTTGTGTTTGTAGTGCTGCGCAAGCTACAAAATCAGAACAATCGAATCTTTGTGCAAGATTTTTTATTACTTTAAGACAATAATCAGGATTATTTATGAGTTGATTTAATTCATGATTCACTTGTGTAAGGGAATTAATGGTATGAGCTGCAATGTCTAATGACTCAGTATTAACGTTTGTTGTAATGAGACTAATAATTGTTGCCTTCTTATTCTTGGGCAATTTATTGAATGATTCTTTATTTGATACTTCTCGTATTGGTACAAGCTTTTGTATGGCATCTATTGCTGTTTGTGACCAACTCCGTTTACGTTGTGGTGTGGAAGAAGTTCTTCTTTTAGGTTGTGATTCATCTATTGTCAAACTACGTCTACGTTGTGTTCTGGAAGACGTTCTTTTTTTAGGTTGTGGTTCATCCATGCTGCAGATGTTAGACACTACTGCAAACATGCCAAAGACAAACAATGAACTACTTTTTTTGACTGTTTTCATAGTACATCTCCAATTTATTTTCTACCATGTTTTGTATCAATTGCATTTTGAATAAGAGTAATAATTGCTTTATCACCAGTTTGTTGTGCTGCCATCAGGGGGGTAATACCTGCAGAATTAGGTAATTCGGGATCAGCTTTTTTATCGAGTAATCTTTGTAGGTTTTTTATATTATCATTATTGATTAATGCATACATAAGTGCAGTGTTTCCAGCCTTATCTTGTTGATTAATGACGATATCTGGACTTATTATAAGGCGATTCATTGCTAATCTAGTAGTATCTTCTTGTGATGTTAACATTAAAGCTGTTATGCCATCAGGGTTAGATTGATTGACATTGGCACCTGCATTAAGCAGATAACCAATCATAAAGTTATTATTGAGAGATGCTATCATAAGTGGTGTTGCAATGTGATTATCATAACTGTAAGTGAATTCTAAGTCTACTCCTTGATAACACAGCAAAGCAAACCGTTGCTGATTAGGTTCTTTTTGTTGAATGCATAGGTCAAGAAGTTTTTTTTGTAATTCATATTGAGATTTTGCTTGTTTGATTTGTAGTGCTAAGCATACATCAAAATCGGGGCAATCAAATCTCTTAGACAAACTCTTTATTATTTGAAGACAGAATGTAGGACCATTTATTAATTCATTCAATTCACGATTTACTTGCGCAAGGGAGGTAATAGTAAACGCTACTTCATTGAGTGTCTTTGCTGTAGCTCCTGTTAAAAGTAAGACCTTGATTGTGTTTTGAAGTTCTTTTGGTAATTCAGTAAAAGCAAAAGGTTCACTCGTTTGTTCTATAAGATGTATCTTTTGCACGGGGATATTTCCTAATAAGAGATCTCCTGCTATCATTGCCCATTGAGCGATGCGGCGAGTTTTACTGGTTTTTTTTGGCGGTTCATCCATTGTGTACACGGTGCATGCTGGAGTTAACAATAAGAGTGTAAGAAATACCTTATTTTTTATTATCTTCATTGTACATCTTCCTCTTGGTTATTTGATTTTTTAGCTATAGCATTTTTTATGAGAGTAACGATTTCCAACATTTCAGGAGACATTTTGGAAATTACTTCAGCGAGCAATAGAGGAGTTTTATTATCGGCATCGGGCATTATGGGGTCAGCACCTTGTTCTATGAGTAATTTTGCGCATGGTATTTTTCTTGAGCGGATGCAGTAGATCAATGGAGTGACTCCGTTACTCATTCTATTTATATCGGAATACTTAGCTAAAATGAAAAAGATTCCAACATCTGTTTTGGGATTTAATATGTCTATGGCTATTATTAATGGTGTTTCTCCATCGGGTGATACTTGATTAGGATTGGCTCCATTTTTTAAGAGCAGCTGAATCATTCCTAAATTTCTAGAATACACGCAAGTAATTAATGGAAAGGTGATTCCCAAAATTGGATTTTTACTGGTAAAATTTAAATCAAGGCCCTGTGTGAGTAATGTGTTGAACATTATAATATCTTTTTGAGATAGAATTTTCTTTTTATATAGTGGTGCACATTTTTTTTGGAGTTGGAGTTGTAGTCGTGCATGTTGAGTCTGTAATATCCTATACGCGAATTCATTGTCACGATTAAAGTGTGCGGATATATTTTCTACGAGTACACGAGAAATAAAGGGATCATTAATCAAAGCATTAAGTTGTTTGTCTGTTTGAGCATATCCTCTAATTTGTTCACAGATGTTATATAAGTCTGTAGATTGTTGAATTGTGGTGAGTAAGAATTGTACCAGACGCTCTTTACTTGCACCAGGTGGAAAAAAGGGGGTTCCCTCAGGCAGTTGATCCATACTGCAGACGTTAAACGTTAGAGCAAGCAGTAGGTAAGTAAGGAAAGCGTTGTTTTTGGTTATTTTCACGGATAAAGCCTTTTTTTATGAAACTATCCTCTATTTGCTCTTTAGTTTATATAAAACAATTTCATATAGTCAATAATTTAGCTAGTGTGTAGTAAAAAACTGTTATTATAAAGGCACAAAGTTTGTTTTGGGGTATCCAAATAGTAATTTTAGTGATATATTATTTCTATTGGGGACGTAATAAACTGATTTTTTGTAGGAATTAACGCATGATTAACGGTTATAATATTTGTTTAGAAATGATCGAACAGGTCATTTTTGCTGATATTTCCTTTGTTTTTGACCACGATCAACGCATTGGCTTGGTTGGACGGAACGGTTCAGGCAAGTCGACCTTGCTTAAGGTGATAGCAGGACAACAGCAGCTTGATAGTGGTGCTGTTTCCATACAAAAGGGTAAGAGTATTGCATATCTTTCGCAAGATGTGGTTTTGCAATCGGATAAGTCAATTGTAGAAGAAACCTATACAGCATTTGCCTATGTGGCTGATCTATTGGATGAACAAAAGAAGATAGAAGCGCAATTGGACCATGCTGATGATTTGGATGAACTTCTTGAACGCTATGCAGTTGTGTGCGAAAAGTTGCTCCATGTTGATCAGGAAGGTATGCGTGCGGAAGCAAAAAAGGTTTTAATGGGTTTAGGGTTCAAACCAGAAGTGTTTGACGAACCTGTGAGTACTTTGAGCGTTGGTTGGAAAATGCGCATTGTGCTTGCTAAGCTCTTATTACAAAAAGCAGATTTTTATCTGTTTGACGAACCAACTAACCATTTGGATATTGTTGCTAAAGAATGGTTTTTACAATTTTTAAAACGTGCGCCATTTGGTTTTGTTTTAGTCTGCCATGATCGTTATTTTTTGAATCAATTGTGTGATGTTATTTTTGAGCTTGAGCGTGGCAATGGTAAGCTGTACGTTGGTGATTATAATGATTATGAGCAACAAAAAGCTCATGATGAAGCATTGTTAGAGATGCAATATAAAAATCAGCAGCGCGATATCAAACAAAAGCAGGAATTTATTGATCGGTTTAAGGCAAAGGCGAGTAAGGCAACTGTTGCGCAGAGTATGGTCAAGAAACTAGAAAAAATTGAACGGATAGAGTTACCGCCAAAAGCACCTGATATTAATTTTAATTTTCCACCAATTCAACAATCTGGCAGCACAGTGCTCAAAATTGAAAATGTTGCACATTCATTTGGTGAAAAACAAATATTCAAAAATGTTTCTTTTGAAGTTCAGCGCGGTAAAAAAATAGCATTGGTTGCCGCAAACGGTGTGGGTAAAACAACGTTATTTAATTTAATTGCGCATAAGTTACCTCTGGAAACAGGTACAATTACTCTTGGGTATAACGTACACTACACGGTTTTTGATCAGGATCAAACTGCATCGTTGGCGATTAATAAAACTATTTTGGAAAATATTACTGAAAGTTGTCCAAAAGCCACGGAACAAAAAGTTAGAGCATTTGCAGGTTCATTCCTGTTTACAAAAGATTCTATCAATAAAAAAGTTGGAGTGCTCAGCGGTGGTGAAAAAAACCGTGTTGGTATGATCAAAGTATTATTGCAAAACGCTAATCTTTTGCTGCTTGATGAACCGACCAACCATTTGGATATTCAATCAAAAGATATTTTGTTAACTGCATTGAATGCGTATCAAGGTACTATTCTTTTTGTTTCGCATGATCAGGATTTTGTGAATAAACTTGCAACAGATGTTGTTGAGCTTAGTGTTGATGGTGCCAAAGAGTACCAGGGTAATTATGAGCTTTATTTATATCAAAAGCAGCAAGAGGCTCAAAAAGCACAAGGTGCTGAGCAAGTGAGTAATAAAAAAGTAAGCCAAGATAAAAAAGAAGCAGAAGTTATTTCAGTCAAAAAGCCGCAGTCGGAAGTTAAAGTGCTGGAACGCACAATTCAAAAACTTGAACATGAAATTACTAAAACTGAAAATAGCTTTGCCGATCTTGTTTTTGGTACACCCAAGTTTGCTGATGCGCAGAAAAAATTAACCGATTTAAAAAAAGAATTAGCAGTTGCTTTGGCTGAATGGGAAAATAGTCAAAGCTAATAGATTCAAAAAAAAAGCACCGCAGAATGTGCTGCGGTGCTTTTTTTTGTCTAAAATTCAAACCACTTATTGGCTAAGCATTTCTTGTTGCTGTGTACTCAGTGTCTGCAATAACGTAATTATTTTTTTCAGATCATTTCTGATGTTTTGTACATCTTTAGCAATATTGTTTTTTAAGGTTGGTAGATCTGTTGTTGGTATTTCAGAGAAAATAGGTTGCGCGAACAATGTTGTCAATTGAGCAGTTTGACTTTTAAGACTTTGTATCATTTGGTTAGCTTTTTGTGATGTTATTGGTGCTGATACTATTGTTGATGTGTAGCATACAATTATGAGTACTAACAATTTTTTTATAGCTTTCATGAAATAAACTTCCTTTTTTTAAACTGATACGTATAACTATCATGATTATAATTAACATCAATTCAATTTGTCAATAAAACACTAGTAATTGATGTACGATTAATGTTTTAATATGTGGTGGCTAATAAGCTGTTTACGCAGATCTTTGGCATTTTTGAAATGCATTGCATGCATGCCGATTGATTGTGCAGCACGTACGTTTGCTAACTTATCATCGATAAAAATGATCTGATGTGGTTGTAAATTATAATTTGTAGCATGGGTATGGAAAAAGTTTGGATGCGGTTTTTTGATGATTTTTGCATTTTCAGCCTCAAAGGGGATGGTGACGCCTTCAAAAAGATTGAAAATTGCTGAAAATTTTTCGGTGCAATCATCAAAGACAGTTTTGCCGATGTTTGATCCAAGGTGATGTGTATAGCCAAGATCGGATAATTCCTGCATAAGTACAACAGTTTTTTTGATAGGAGTGTATGAGGAACATGCTTGTATTGTCAGTTCAATGAGAGCATCATTATTTGCTTGCTGTGCTGCTTTAATCAATTCTTCACTGACCATCTGTTTTTTAGTTAATTTTAAACGTTCAAGTAAAAAAGTGAACATTATTTTTATTATTTTCTTATCCAGTCTGTTTACCAATTCTTTTTTACGTTTAAAACGCATGCAGATCATAAACCAACTCCAGAGACTTTTTGTTAAAATAACATCATGCAGATCCCATAGAAAAATATGAGTTTGTGGTGAAAAGTGTATTTTATTCATGGTAGTCCTTTTTACGTGCCATCCTTCAACCAGCCTTCGTCAAGACTTCGGCAGGCGCAGTCCGCCTTAGCTTTAGCGATGGCGGGCAAGTTCAGGATGAGCGCATTATGTAGCGTATTAATTTTTAGCGCACTCGCAGTTGTACCGATAATGGTTTGTTTTCATCTAACGTTAATAATGTTCCTGCAAATGGTCGTTGATCCGTTACAACATATTCAGTATCTGTATCATTGTTGTATAAAGAATTATTAATAATATGTGGCTCTATGTGGTAATTATCCAAAAAATCGATCACTGCTTGCAATGGTATATTAGTAAAATCTGGCCAAATTATTGGTTTATTATTTCCCGATGAAATGTACAGAATAAGTCTGTTTTTTTCAAGAAATTCATGTGGTTGTGGTGATTGTGCAAAACACATCTTTTCTGGATACGGGTGTGGCAAGTGATACATGCGAGGGTGAATACCTTCTGTTTGTAGTTGATTGTTCAACTCATCAATATGTATTCCAACACAATGCGGAGCGCGTGCAACCAGAGGTTTTTTAGTAGTTACAATGAACAATGGTTGATTGGGCTTAATTGTTGTTCCTGCTGCAGGCGTTTGATTGAGAATGATGCCTTCAGGCAGATCTGCTTCTTCTTTCTGATCAATTAAACGAATGTTAAGATTGTGTTGCGTAATGAGCGGAAGAATTGCATGAATATGTTTGCCGATAAGAGCAGGTGTGCTTGCTTCTGGTACACGGAACAAATTTTGCATTATTACGTATCCAAGGACAAAACTGCAAAAAGGTGCTAACCATACAAAGTTTTTGATATTCATGCTTTTTTATGTGTTTAACCCTTCGATACACCCCTTCGGGGCACTCAGGGCGAGCGGATTGGAATATTTAGAAACTAGATAGGAGATTTTTTAATATTTAGTGCGAAATTTGTTCCTTTTTTCCGTTCGCCCTGAGTGTTTTTAACCCATTTACAGTTCCTTTCAATGGGTACCCGACCGAAACGATAGTGGAGGTTGGTTAAAGTAGAATGTATCGAAGGGTAATAATACACTTTTGGGGTTTGCAGTAAGCCGGATTTTGTGATCTGAATATGCAGTGCAGCATCTTCAGACTGACAACCATTTATCTATGCGACATACCCGTGTGTTTGACCGGAATGAACGACCGACACACACTTTTTTGTCTTGCTTCCGGTAGGGTTTACCTACTTATGCATATTACTATGCATAATCGTACGCTCTTACCGCACGTTTTCACCCTTACCCGCCATAGCTTTACGCGACGGTGGGCGGTTATTTTCTGTGGCACTTTCCATGAGCTTACGCTCTCCTATGTTTGATCCCATGCATGCATGGGGGCCCCTGTAAAGAGGCATATACTCCATAGGTACCGATGTTCATTGGAAGTCCGGACTTTCCTCGCATAAACTTTAGATTTTACGGTGAGATTAAATCTAGAAATTCCATGTTAGGTTTTTTCTTCAATGGGGTTCCCATGTGAAGAGAATCGTAACATGGGGTCTAGACTTTCCTACCGTAAACCGTAGTTTACGCGCGATTGTCTTGCATACCCCAAATATTTATTGTCAAAGAGAAACATATTATCACAAATAGTGTACCACCTATTCTCATAATAGTATAGTGGTTTATTGGCCACATATGCAAAAAATAGCCTTCAATAGCATATGTTTGAAGAATAATACCGATCAGGGCAAGGGTAATAATATGAGCATGTGACGGGTACAGGTTTTTTTTGAAAAGTAAGGCTAGGATGGTAATTGGAACAAGATATACACAAGCAAGAGAGAAAAAGTTATAAAAACAAAATGATTCAAGGCATTGCAAAAATGCTATGAGTATGAGCGGCATGTACCGTGGATTATTCAAAAGCAGTAGGCAGTAGAGGCATAAAAGTAATGGTACAATTACTGTTCCAATCAAAAAAAATTGTCCTAAATCAATCAGCAGAAATAGAATTATTAATCCGATAAAAAAAAAGTTATATTTAGCGTCATTAGTGTACAACATAGTATTAAATAATACCTGTTTCTTGCTATAAAAGTTAGAGAATGCTGTATGAAGGTAAAAAAAACATTTGTTTGTATGATGTGTGTAGTTTTGCTTTTTACACATCAAGAAGTCAAGCCTATGGACTATTGTTTAGAAAATAAAATAGCTATAACTACCATAGTGTTGGGTGTTTTATTTGTAGGATATCAGTATTGTAGTGTTTTTAATTGGTTGCAATCTTTATGGGGTAATTCTTATGGTAAATTGGATAATAAGATACCTATGACGGAGCCTAATTTAGACAAAGAAGAAATAGAAGATGAGTTGAATCTTGTTACAATGCGTATCTCTTTAATGGGTAAGGGAATTAATCATATTGCAGTAAAAGGTTCAGGGCTTTTACTCATATCGCAAACAAAAAAAGGTGAAGAAGAATATATTTCCGTTACGGCTGATAAAAAGAGTGTAGATGCGTTAAGATTAAACACAGAAGATGATTATTGCTTTTATTTAAATTGTGATTGTAAACAAAGTACATATCGCATTGCTTTGCGAAACATTGCTAGGATAGCATTAGAGGACTGTATTGAAGCCAAATTTGCAACACCAATCAGATCACAAATGCTACAGATAGAGCTTGCAGATAATGCGAAAATGATTTCTACTGACAATCACATTGAAGTTATGACCTTAAAGGTAATTGGTAGTGGAGATAGTAAAGTTGCTCTTGCAGGTATTGCACCATTACAAAATCTTTGTTTTTCGGATAATGCCACCTACGATGCGCTAAAGATAAAAAGTAATGATGCATGTATTGAAGGACATAATTCATCTTGTATTATGCTTCGTTTAGAAAACCATGATAATGGAAAAAGAAGGTTACAAAGCGCATTGTGCGGCAAACTATTTGACAATAGTACTGTACAGTATGTGGGCATACCAGGGATGAGGCAGTTAATCTGTAATGATGCGTCAAAGACTGAACGAATAACGTAGCAAAATGGGCAGTAGATTAACATTGCTTGAGCGTACTGTATATTTGCTGATGTTGACAATGATCGCAATAGTGATAGTTTTTGTACAACGTTAGAGAGTGCGTATCATTAAAAAAATAAGGAGATGGGATGAAGCGTATTTTTGTAGTAATGATGATAATTCTGGTGTGCAACACAAGCTTATTGGCGATGGATCATTATTATCAAGCATTGCGTAACGGCCTTGTTCGTTTTGGGGAAGCAATTGAAAACGTTGAAGGTCTTCCTGTAATTAATAAACTTACCAATATATTACCGTTCGCAGTTGTTGCAGCAAGTTTTAAAGAATGTCCTATACAAACAGTGGCCGTACTCACTTGTGTGTTACTCTATATTCTTTCTCACCATGAAGGAATTCGTTCAAAGTTAGATGAGTATGACGTAATGAATCGTACATGGTTAAAAAGAAAACAAGAAGTTCCTGCGCACATTGATGAAAGTCTGTTTATCTTTGATGGCGAAGATGAAGACGATGCCGAAGAAGAAAACGAAACAGAAGATGATTTGTTTGAAGATGATGATGGTGACATAAAAAGAAGTAAACAGGCACAGCCTGCCGTATTTCAACGTTTATAATTTTGTAGTGCTATGACACAATTTCAAAAGCATCTTGTACTATGCGCGGTTGTTTTTTTTACATCAACTATTCTTGGTTATGGGTTGCCGGGCATTAATCTTGGTTTCACCAATATTCTTGATGGTGGCCCTGTACGACCAAATCCTGGTATTTATTGGCAACAATACCTGCAATATTATACTACGCAACGATTTTTAAACGATGAGGGAAAGTCACTTGGTGGACTTCCTTCTCCTCGTTTTAGATCGCTTATTACTATTACTCAGTTCGTGTACCAATCTAAGTACCAAATGAAGCTTCATGGAATGCCTGGTTTTTTACTCAGTATACCAACGGTGATTTATTCAAAAATTAATAAAAATGCATTAGGTATAAAAAGTAGCGGAAGTGGTTTTGGTAATCTTGGCTGCGGTATTTATATACAGTGGCCTGCAATTATGCACAAAGGACGACCATTATTTATTCATCGTCTTGAGTTTGATTTTTCAACTCCGCTTGGGAAAAATAAATTACCAGAAAAACAAATTAATCCAAGTAACACATTTTTCTACTGTGGACCACATTGGGCTGCGACGTTGTATCTTTCTCACAAGTGGAGTTTATCATGGCGTTTGCATTATTTGTGGAATGCGCAAAATGAAAAAATTGATTTTAGGGCAGGTGATGCGATGTGTCTGAACTACAGTTTGGCGTACGAAGTGTATCCACATTTATATGTAGGTCCAGTTGGTTATGCATTAGGGCAGCTGCACAATAATCGTGCCAATGGCGTAACAATACCCAACAGCAAAGAACGCGTATTTGGTGCAGGTCCTGGTTTAGCGTACTTTTTTTCAACAGATATTGTGTTTTTTAGTTATCTGTACCTTGAAGGTGGTGCACGCAATCGTCCCCAAGGCACGAGTTTTATTGCACGAGTTGTTATGCATTTTTAAGGTTTTTTTGTTTTAGTCACTCTCTTATTATTTCAGATCTGCCATTAATTCATCTATTTCAAGAATCTGAAATTCTTTTGCAACAGTAAATTCTGCTAATTCAATTTCGTGGTGTTCTTTAAGTTGTTCGAGGTATTGTCGAGGTCCTAAATCTTGACATTCTTTGTATATAAGTCTTAATTGTGCTTGAGAATTTTGTATCAGAGCTATGCGTTCATTTTCACTTGTTGTTCTCTCATATAAATTCATACGTATGTCATCTACGAGTGCTTGGTGTATCACATTAAAATACGCCATTTTATTGGAATCTGATTCCTTAAACAAAGGAATAATGCCTTTGGTGTTTGGCTGTTTGGTAGGATTCTCCATTGTATGAGTTGTATGAGTTGTACAAAGCATTATTAGCAAAAGATGGGATGAGCGCTTCATTATGTTTCCCAAAAATTAAAAGATTGTTTTTGTTCAAATTGTATAACGACATTTAGTAGAAATCAATTATGTGCACTAGTCTCTGGATAATGATGGATTAATAAAATGGGAATAGTAATGAACAATAAACCTTTGATGATGTGTATGGTTATGTCATTTGCTATTTTTGGTAGTGAAACCCAGAAAAGCATGAGAGAGTATTTCTTGAAGCGTAAAGAAATTGATGAAGAACATGAACGATCTTTTAGAAATACGGTCAGACTATTTGTGTATCAAGAAGACAAACAGTCTATTATTGATTATGGACAGCACCTACAAAAACTACGGGCATATAGAGAAATTATTGAAAGTAAAAGAATAAAAACGCTTGAAGGCTTTAGGCAAAAACATAAAATAGACGAGCATGCATGGGACCTATGTTTGCAAGAAGCGGAACTGATATCATGTAACGAAGAAAATAGAGGCAAATCTAAGGTTATTCGTGATGAAAATTTTCCTTTAGATGCCCTATGCATGATAAATAAAGAAATGAAGTATCATGGCATTTACCCTGGGCGAGTACATTTGTCATCTGAGCTAGAAGCTCCCTTTTTTTATTGTGTGTGTTTTCCTATGAAAGAGGCTATAGAGGTAAAAGGGGATTCCATTTCTGTTAACTCAAAAGAATGTAGTATTGGATGTTTAGCTCTTAATTATGATCTCTGGATGGGAGCAAATCGCAAATTGAAACAGTTTATTATTATTTGTATGGTTGAAGAATTGATTGAACCGTTAGGTATAGTTCCAAGAGTTATTGGGCACTTTTTGGATCAATTAATCGAGGACAAATCTTTCAATGTTCATTGCTTAATTACATTACAAAAGAGAATATCCGTTTTTAGTATGTTGTATGCTAGTTTACGAGATCATAAAACAGCTTGTTTAATGAAAAGATATGCTGATTCTGTGCTTAACAATTATTTTACCATAAAAGATTACTTATTGATCAGCGAAATTGAGTTGTCTTGGCGAATTATTGAGGAATTTAGATCCTGTCCCACAAAAGAAGCAAGAATAGAACGGATGAAAGTTTTATGGGATGATTATACATAAAGCGACGAACAGGACCATGAATCTGAAAATGATGTTTGAGGAATTAATCCTTTAGGAGACTATCGCAATTTAGTTTACTTTTCAATTTGGTAATTTGTATAATAAAAACAGTTAAATGTTTTAACTTTATAAATTATTAGACAAGGGGGGAACGTGAAGAAAAGCATAATTTTCTTGGGTTTAACTGGTATCTTATTCCATGGATTATATGGAACGAATGTAGGACAGTGGTCTTCAGCGCGCATGATTCTTGCGGGTAATGAGGCTTTTGGAAGAGATTGGATATTCAAAGCGCCTGTCAATAAAAATGGATTACAATTATGGCAAGACGAGACAGAAGCAGCTTTAGGTATTCTTCGTAATTATGTCAAGAACAACAAGAAGAATCATACATTATTGAACGACTGTATACTACAAATTAACAATGCAAGTTATGATCTTATTAATGGCATCAAGATTACGTACAACAATATGTTTTCTCCTGTTGGACGCAAAAGCATTACAACTGCACAGATGCGTCTGGAAAAAAAGATACAATTTAGACCACTGTTTGATAGTATTGTTGATAGAATGTTAGATCTCAAATTAAAAATATCTGTTGCGAGAAAAAAAACTAAGTCTGTGGATCTGTTAGCAGCATACGATATTATTGATGATATTGCCCAGTTAATAATTAATACCGCCAGAAAAGCTGCAAAAAGCGTTGATTATTTAGAGTAGATTAATTCGAGAATCTTATGAGTGGTCATGTACAAAATGCATGACCACTTTTTATTGTGAGAGAGTATTGTTTTTTTCATGTTCAATTAACCATTGTTTACGTTCAAGGCCGCCAGCATAACCACACAAATCACCATTTGTTTTAATAATACGGTGGCAAGGGACAACAATGGCTATTTTATTGACGCTATTAGCATTGGCAACAGCGCGACAAGCATTTTTGTCGCCAATAATTGCTGCCTCTTGTGCGTAGCTGTAGGTATGACCATACGGAACTGCTTGTAAAGCAGACCATGCTTTTTGCTGAAATGGAGTTCCCGAAAAATGTACAAGTACGCTAAAATTTTTTAGTTTTCCTGCAAAGTATAATTTCAATTCGCGTTCAACCAAATCGAGTATGTTGTTTTTTCCCGGTATGATTGTTGCGTTTGTTTTGATTTGTAGTTGTTGTAGTTGCTTGTCTATATTTTTTCTGTTGGTGAATTCTAATAGATACAATGCCTTTTCATCTGCAATTGCAATCATGGTGCCGAGTGGGGTATGGATGTGAGATGAATTGAGAAGTATTACGGTTGTTGGATATTTTTGGTTGTGCATTTAAAAAAATCCGTTCGCCCTAAATGTTTTTATCCTCAAAAAAGTATCGAAGGGTAAAATGTGAAATCAATAAAGAAAAAGTCTTATTTTAAGGTGTACCCTTCGATACTTTTTTGCAAGCAAAAAAACTCAGGGCGAACGGGATAAAATAGATTTTTTAGTTATATACAGATCTATTATATATTGCTTTATCTTGTTTTGATATACAATAACGTATATTTTGTCTTATTTGTCACGTTAAAAATCAGTTGTATACCATGACAATTTCTCGCATTACATATCTCATTTTTGTATGTATTTTTATGATGGGTATCTTTGGTTGCGGTGCTCTTTTTTTTGTTGTGCATAATCATACAATCGATTTTTCAATTCTTTCTCAGTACAACGCGGGGCGACCGTCTTTATTGTTTGATGATGAAGGCAATGAATGGGGGCGATTTCAGTTAGATCGGCGCGATCCTGTTGATGGAGCTCGTTTACCACAGCATCTGATTAATGCATTTATCGCAGCAGAAGATTGGAATTTTTTTACGCATAATGGTATTTCATGGAAAGGAATTATTCGTTCAATTGCAGTAAATATCTATCACGGACGCAAAGCACAGGGTGCAAGTACCATTACGCAACAATTGGTCAAGTTATTATTTTTTGATTCACAAAAAACATTTACACGAAAAATAAAAGAGCAGTTGTACGCAGTCTTGGTTGAACAACAGTTGACCAAAGAACAAATTTTGTATACATACCTTAATCACGTTTGTTTTGGATGTGGTATTTATGGTGTTGAAGCTGCTAGTCAACGATTTTGGTCTAAACATGCGCATCAAATTTCTATTAGCCAAGCTGCAACACTTGCAGGGATTATTCGTTCTCCTGCGCGCTATTGTCCTCTTGTATATCCGTTATCAGCACAGAAGCGGCGCGATGTTATTTTAGGCAAAATGAAACATTTAGATTTTATTACCGCACAAGAGTATGAAGATGCAGTAGCGCACTGTGTTGAGATAACAGATAAAAGTTACGATGTTTTTGCACCGCATGTAAAAGAAATGTTGCGCATGCAGCTTGAAACTATTGTTGGTAAAACAGCGTTGTATTCATCAGGATTGCATATTCAAACAACACTTAATAAAAAGATGCAAGAAGCAGCACAAGATGCCTTCACAACAGAAATGGTAAAATTGCGCAAAGAATTTGGTGATGAAATTGATGGTGGCATGATTGTTATTGATCGCAAAACGGGAGAGATTAAAGCATTAGTTGGAGGATTTGATTTTGTTGCATCAAAATTTAATAGAGCAATGCAAGCGCGTAGACAAATTGGGTCCATCTTAAAACCATTAATTTATGCAGCAGCATTGGATAAAGGTATGACGTTTGCTGATACTGATGTTGATGAAGCGACTGAATGGGTACAAGGCAATACCATCTGGGCGCCAAACAATTATAACAAAAAATTTAATGGGACTATTACGCTTGCATATGCGTTATCACATTCAAATAACATTGTAGCTATTAAAACATTTTTGCGTGTTGGCCCGCATGTGGTGATTAATCTTTCAAAAAAATGTCGTATTACAAGTAATTTTCATACCTATCCTTCGTTGGCTCTTGGCTGTGTTGATACAACCTTGTGTGAAAGTGCAGGAATGTTTAACGTGTTTGCAAATGATGGAATATATGTTGAACCACATGCAGTATCGTGGATAAAAGATCGGTGGGGCACAAGAATGTATAAAACTACCATCGAAAGTGAACGTGTGATTGATAGTCGTATTGTTGGGCAAGTAAAAGCGGTTTTAAATTTGGGCTTGCTGCGCGTAAAAAACATGTACAGTGCAAACAATTGGATCAAGTCAGAAGCAATGAGCAAAACAGGAACAACAAATGATTCTCGCACCTGTTGGTTTATTGGTTCTACGCCAACATTAACAACGGCTGTGTATGTTGGGTTTGACGATAATCGCCCGATGGGAAATAATGTGTATCCAATTCGTACTGCGTTTCCTATTTGGCTGGCGTTTAATCGTGTAATAGAGTCTCCTGAAAAAACATTTTCATATGATCCTTCATTGCAAAAAAAGATTATTGATGAACGCACGGGCTTACCTTCGGAATTGGGCAAGCGGGGTGCTATTCCAATTTTGGTGTAATGTTATAATTAATTTTCATATGGTAGAAAAGGAATGGGATGAAGCAAAATCTATTGAATCACGTTTTTTTCTTGAGCGTATTTTTGTGGATAAGATTATTGCATGCTGATGGATTTGTTGTTGGAACATTGGTGCATGCACAGCAAGGACTTGTACCAATTAAACAGTGTGTGGAGGGTAATTATATTATTGCATATGATAATCAAAAAATATGTACACATCATCCTATTAGTTACACAAAGCGTTATGCAGTTGATTCTTACATCAAAATAACTGTTGATAATGAATGCGTATGCGCATCACCAGATCAAAAATTTTATGTTTTAAACAAAAGTAAATGGATTAATGCACATGAATTGGAGCTATCAGATCAGTTGTTGTGTTGTAAGGATGAAATTGTTTTTGTTAAAGCAATTGAAGTGCTTAATCAGCAACAAGAAATGTATGCAATTTCTGTTGATACAAATCATACTTTTTGTGTTGGACATTATGGAATTGTTGTACATAACGTAGAGCCAGGAACCACAACAGCTACCGTAATAGCATTGTCTTTCACATGCCCGCCTGCGGCAGTGGCATTGGCGATTGGAGAAGTGGTCGCTTTTGGTGTTGCTGGTTTTGTGATGTATTATGCACATAAGAAATTACAGAAAAATAAGAAAAAATTGGATGGATGTTTTTCACAAGAAGAGGTACTTAGAGAAGTACACGATAATACGATACCAAAAGTTAATGGTTGTTTTCCTTTGTATGTTCCTGTTGTTGAGCTTTCGCCAGGTTGTACTATTGCAGTAGAGGGTCAGACAAAAACTACTGAAATTATGTCGTATGAAACACCAGAAGGGATGAATGATGGTTGCGAATTTCCGATCGAAGTAGTACAAGAATCTGTTGTGCATTTTGAAGATACAAAAAAAGATGATTGTGATGACAAAAAACAATATGATGGACAGCAGTATAATCGTACCGAAGACTGGATTAAAGAGCATTCATTTGGACAAAAAATAAGAAAATCATTAGAACGATCTAAGTGTACTAATCAAGGCAAACGAGCTTTTAATGTAATAAAAAATATAGAAAATTGTGATGGTTTTAAAAAAGGTGATTATATAGTTGTTGATGCCATGCATAAAGATCATCTGGAAGTTTTTGGTAAAGATAAAGGGTGGAAACAAGTAGCAAATTTTGACGGAACCAAGAATAAGAAGAAAACAGAACAGGGTAGAATGGAACCACGTAGACGATTAGAAGGATAGGTATTAATATGAATGATCAAGATTGGCTTGACGAGATAGATAAAAAGATTGAGGAAGAGCGACGTAATTATAAAGGACCTCATTGTTGTTTGACCATGGATCGTGGATTAGTGAGTGACGTAGGAGTTTTGTTGTATAGTGCGAAATATCGTGAATATGGTGTAAAGATTCCTAAGTCGACTGGGTACATAATAATGGATTATTGCATGTTTTGTGGTAAAAAATTGCCTATATCACTATGCCGAGAATGGTTTGATATATTAGAAAATGAATATGGATTAGAAAGTCCTATGGAGGAAGACAAAAAGAAAGTTCCTAAAGAATTTTTGACTGATGAGTGGTGGAAAAAACGTGATTTGTGAAGGAGTTGTAGGATGTCGGAGAATTTGAATGATGGATTGCCGTCATATTGTTGTGGCGCTTTGGATTATCAGATAGAAAGTGCATATTGTCCTATTCAATATAGTAAAAGATGGCGGGAATATAGCATTCGAGATTTTAAATCAACATCAATATCTGTAATGGTGTTTTGTCCTAATTGCGCAACTGAATTTCCTACGTCATTACGGACTGAATGGTTTGATATATTAGAACAGGAATATGGATTGGAAGATCCTACGGACGATGATAAAAAGAAAGTTCCCAAAGAATTTCTTACAGAAGATTGGTGGAAAAATCGAGAATTAGAAGATAATAAAAATAAATGCATTGATTCAACACGTATATTTGGTAGGCCAATACGTTGTCTGGAGTAATAAAAATCTTGTGGATTATTATTTAAAAAGCATCTGATCAATCAGGTGCTTTTTAATAATTCAGTAACTTTTTGGAACAAAATTTCATTATTTTGTTCCACTTCACTTTGTGTAATTGTACAAAATAATTCTGGGTATTCGTGAGTCATGGCATGTGCATTGTCAATTTGATGAGTCGTTGTGTTTGTTTCCAACGGAATTATGATGCAGGGTTTGTTGAAAAATATAATTTCAAATAATGTTCCTGCTCCTGCGCGGCATATGATGAGATCGGCAGCCGTGTACATTAGTGCAAGATTTGGATAATAACTAAAAACATGCGCGGTAATATTGTGCGATGCATAAAGACTATTCCAATCAGTTGTATCGAAAGAGCCTGTTTGGTGAATAATTTGAGTTGTTTCTGGATCAAATGATGAATCATTGATCCATTGCTTTATGCACTGGTTTAAAAAGAGTGATCCTTGTGATCCGCCGAGTATTAAGAGTGTCTTTTTTTCTGAAGATAGTTCTAAGTTTTGCTGTGCATCTTTTTTATTAATGGTGGTTGTGCCTTGGTATTTGATGGGATACGATGCAACAGAGCATTTCTGTGTGGGAAAATATTTTTGAGAACTTGCAAAGCACGTAACTACTGAAGTTGTAAGTGGCGTAAGAAACTGTATAGCTTTGCCAGGCACAGCATCAAGTGAATACAGTGTAATTGGTATCCGCAACATAAATCCTGCAATGCAGGTTGGAATGGCAACAATGCCGCCAGTGGTGATAATTTTTGTTGGTCTGTGTTTGCAGAGGTAAAAAAAACTGAGAATGAATGAACAAAACGCATGCCATATTGTTTTTACTAGTGATCCTGCACGTGTACTGAGTGGAAGCATAACATGCTGCCAAACAGTTGGATCTTGCGATACAATCGTTTTATCCAGCGGTGTATTTGCAGAAAAAAATAAAATATTAATGCGCTCATTTTGAGCGCGATTATTGTTTGCGATTGTTAGACAGGGAATGATGTGTCCGCCGGACTTTCCCGCAACGCAGCAGATTATTTTTGTATTCATTTTTGAGCTAATAATAATTGCATCTTGTGCAGAGCTTTTTTTTCGTGATTATTCTTAACCAAATCCTGAGCTTTTTTAGTAAAGGTATCAGCAATTTCTTTGTTATTCAATGAATAATGTACTTTGGCCAGATGCAGCAACATAGTGCTATTGTTGTGATGGGCAAGTTGTTCGAGGATGTGTTGTGCCTGCGGGTATTTTTTTTCTTTGTACAAAATAAGTGCATGTGTGTCGAGAAAGTAGGGATTTGTGCTGTTTGCAGCGAGTGATTTTTCAATAAAAGTATGAGCCTTAGTGGTATCTTTTCCTTTTGTTGTCCAATAATATGCAAGAGCATTGTTAGTGTGC
The DNA here is from genome assembly GCA_035288105.1 of Candidatus Babeliales bacterium. Classification (NCBI taxonomy): domain Bacteria; class Candidatus Babeliae; order Candidatus Babeliales; species Candidatus Babeliales bacterium. The sequence goes on along the minus strand of DATEAY010000078.1, from coordinate 20,175 downwards.
GGACATTCTGCATTATATACGTATGCGCGTTCAAGATTAGTGCGCATTGATTCGTAATTACTTTGTTCATAGTGTAACAGGCCCAATTGGTACAATGTTTTTGCAGCAAGTGTATTATTCATGGTGTATTGTAAAGCTTTTTCCAGATAGGTAATCGCTAAATCATTTTGTGCGTTTCGCATACACATATCTGCGCAGTAAAGGTTGCACCAAAGAATATCAGGATTTTTTTTGAGAATAGTGTTGAAAGTTTCAATAATTTGTGTGCGCGGCATACCATTATAAGCAAGAAGATTGAGTGCTTTTGGCCAGAGGTCATTGTGTGAATCTGCAATAATCCATGTAGTCAGCGTAGAGGATGCTTCATTAAAATTTTTCATAGCAGCTAAAATTTGTACTTTGAACAGCTTGTATTCATCTTTATTCGGTTGTTGTGCTATGCAGCTATTTGTGTGTGTTAATGCTTGAGCATATTTTTGTTGTTTGAACAGAATGAGTGCATTATCAATACTTACTTTGTGAGATAGTAGATTTTGTTTGTTATCTTCAATTGTTTTATATTTGAGCATCAGCGAAACAAGATGTTGCTCTATATGGCTATTACCACCAGAAAGTTCAAGGAATGTAGCATATCCAGAAAGAGCTTCTTTTATTTTACCTTGTTTTTCGTAGAGAGATGCACATAAGAGCCAACCTTTATCAAAGTGTGGATGCATTTCTAAGCATTTCTGGATGCTTTCCAATGCAAGAGAAAATTGGTTGAGCTGGACGTAAATATGAGTTTGTAAAAAATGAAACATAAAATTATTTGGTCGACGTGGTGTAGAATTAAGAAATGCATCAATAGTTAAAAGGGCATTTTCTGGTTCTTGTCTCAAGATGTAGGTTTGTGCAGCGAATAGTGCTATTTCTGCGTGAGTTTTAAATGATTGGCTGAGTGTAATAATAAGATCATCCGCTTTTTTAGTTTGGTTGGTCTTTTTAAGAGCTTGAACAAAAATAAGTTGGACATCAGGATCCTGCGCAAATTTTTTATTGAGCGAAGGCATAAGGCTTACAATCTGTTTGAATTGTTTTGTATCAGCAAGAAAAGTAAGATATCCCTTGTAGGTGTAAATGGAGTTGTTTGAGGAAAAAAGTTTTTCGTACCAATTGTGTGCATGTGTGATGTTCCCTGCAAAATGATTGTAGTTTGCCCAGAAGTAACGATGGAATGTTGTTGTATTATCAGCAGCAATATACGCAGTAGTGATGCATAAAACGTATAAAAAAAAGCTATTTTTTTTCATTGTGTACTATTCCTGGTAGCACCGAATGCGAAATGCTCTGAGTACGTCGCGTAGTGTGGGGTCCGCTATTTTTGCAAGGGTGCACTCATCTTCTTTGGTTAACTGAATTTCTTTTTTCTTTTTTATCGCTTTTGATTCAGCAATATTTTTTTTATTTTTTTTTAAACCAACCTGCTTAAAGCGTATCTGTTTGACGTATGGTTGGTCTAGTTTTTCATTGATTGTTTTAATAAGTAGTGGAGACAGCAGGTATAACTCTTGCATCCAGCAGGAGTGAAAAACTCCAAGAATGAGTGTATCATCGTGGATTTTTTCGATTCGCACTTTACTGTGCAATGATCCAATAATATCCCGCCATCGGTAGAGAAGATCAGTTTTCCAGTTTTTTTCTGGATTAATGAGAGTTGGTAAAAGGTCTTTGAGATAGACAGCCATAGAAGTTGTACCCTTAGTAGTTCTTGGAATATAGCACGAGGATAACATAAAGGATAATTTGCTTGAAGAGTTGAGATTTATTTCCGGTGCGATATTATTATAATATATTATTTTAGGGGTTTTTTGTTTTAAATGTGAGGTATAAGATGAATTTTTCGGTGAAAAATCTTTTAATAACTGCGTTATTATGTAATTTTTGTGGTGTAACACAGGCCATGAAGCGTGGTGGGTCGAGGGAAGAAGTTATCCTATTAAAGCGTCTTAGGTCAGGCAATCAACATGGTTCTAGACAGTTATTAGCCAATATTGCGACAAGTTTTAATAGTTCAATACAGAAACATTCAGCGCCGGAAATGCAGTATATAATGCCGCATACGATAGAGATTCCTTCCAATGCTGGAGAATTCCAAAAACCTGTACTTTTGAAGGATCGTGATGGTTGTTGTGAAGGTGTCGCGTGGACCATAGTAAAAGATGGTAAGAAAGTTGTATGTTGTTCAGTCGAAGATGGTGTGGGGATAATGAATAATGTGTCCCTCTATATTATAAATACTGCTATTCATCCCAAGGGTTATGGAAAAGAAATAATGGCAAATCTTATGAAACAAGCTGCAAAGAGTGATAGTACGTTATCAACTCAAGTTGAAAAACCAAAAATAGAGCGCATTTATTTTCGTAATATTAAGCAAATTGCAGAAGAACAGGAAATGTACAGACAATCGTTGTTTTCTGCGGTAAAACAGGGTCAAGAGCTAGCTGTTAGTAATGTGCTTGAAAAATATCCAAGTCTTATTAATAAACAAGATTCAAATGGAGATACAGTTCTTTCTCTTGCTGTTAAGGATAAAAGGGTAAAGATGGTCAATCTTCTTATTCAAAACGGTGCGCAATCAGTTAAAAATTATGACAATGAATCGCCTTTGATGTGGATGGTTAATGATGTACTGACAGATGATAAAGATATGGCGGCAAGTATGGAAGTAATCATAGCACTTGCTCAACAATCATCATTACGTATGGTAGAGCAAGTATGTAAGCAAGCGCAGTTAGTTAGCAGCGATGTTAACTTGAACAGAGTACAAAGAAAACACAAACAGAGTGTTACTGCGTCTCTTATGGAACTGAAAGAAAAGAAAAACATAGATCGCAAACGTAAGAATCAATATGAGTATGCCCTTGAATTTGGTAATGCTCTTAAAAGACGAAAAATTGTATCACAATAAATAATTTTTTTTATTATTTAAAACTTAAAGCTTTTTATGAAGAATTTTTCCTTATTGATTTTTCATAAAAAGCTTTTTATGCTTATCTGGTTTAGTTTTTATCATGCAATGTAGAACAGTCATAATTTTTATATAAGGATGCTTGTGAAAAAATGTTTGATGATTTGTTTGTTGTGTATCCAGTCAACAATCATGATTGGTAGTCAAATTACTGAAAAAGTAGTTCGTGTTAAAAGAACAAGTGGACCAAAGCGAACACAGACTCCTCCTATATCAGTAACAGGATCTAATAGGATGATTATATTCGACAAGGAAGCAACACTCGTTTGTTCGCCGTCCGATCCAGTAGCAACTGGGCCTCTAGACTATTTCAGTGTATTCTATAATGAAGGAAATTCACCAAGTCCTTATGACTATAAGTCTGGTCGATAAATTTTGTTGTTTATTGGGATAGCACATCTATTTTGTGCTATCCCAAAATAGATTTTCAAGATTGGAGTGAGCGTAAAAAATCGAATGATTGATTGTCAATACTATTTTTGTATGGATTTTTGTTAAGGTTTGTTGCTGCAAGGCCGCGGTTAAATCATCACATGCATTGTTTTGTCTTGTTGATATTTTGTAAACCAAAAATGAAATAGAGGAGATCATGGCGAGCCCCTCTACTTCATTTTTTACATTAAGATGCATATTTTTATTGCCAAACCTTAATTTCTTTTAATTCAAAATACCCAAGATCAGTGGTAGAATTATCAGCTCTTTTGGCATTTATTGTTATGTATCCACCTTTTCCATAAAGATTAGGAAAATTTGCTGGTTTATTAATAGTACATTCTAATGTTTCCCATGTCTGAGGGTTTATAACCTGAACGATAAAGTTACCATTTTCTATCACTTGAATATTGTAATAACGTTCTTGTGATGGATCACTTAGGGCCGTTGCTACCTTATTTTCAGGATCATTTACTCTCTCGTTTCCTATTTCTTTTCCATCTTTTCCTGGCCAATCCCACCATGTCTGATTGTTGAGATTACAATCACCACAGACATAGAAAAGAGCTGTTTTCATATTCTCATAAAATGCAAAGCCATATTCAGGTCCACCGTCATAGCATTTGTGTATATGAAAAAAAATAGCAAAATGATTCTCATTAAATGGTCCGATCTTTTTATTTCGTATGCTGCCCAGGAATGAAAGACCACTAATAGAAGAAATATAATCACTTCTTAGGCGTGTTTGAGTTTGTGCAAACTCATGTCCTTTTAATCTGTCACACGATGGATCATTTAAAAACCAGTCCGCTTTATGCGTTGGAAATGTTAGCGTAAACGATTTTGCATTGAAAAGTTTGGATTCAACTTTATCAGGTGCTCCATCATTTCTGAGTTTAATATTCTTAAAACTTTGAGGTACTCCATTAATGCTCAGTTTGTTGGTTCCAGGAGCTACATAGAGATCAGATAAACTTATCTTCTGCCAATACGAAGGCTTACCTACTGTTATTCCAGTTGTAAAAAATAATGATAGGATTGCTAATCTTATACGAGAGTACTTCATAACATTCTCCTTATCCCAAATGGCGAGCGTATTACACTATGTAATACGTCTTCTAATTCACAATGAGGGTTTATTTATCTTAAACCTACTTGTTAAGTAATCCAAAAAGCAATACTTTTTTAATTCTTTATATTTTTATATGCAAAAAAATAATCGAAGGGCGGATAGTAAATGGTATGTTTAAGGGCATCAAAAATTAATTAATAGAAACGAGATCATTACATAACTGAAGATATAAATTACGCCAAAACGTTATGCTGCTTCCCGGCATAGGTGGTTGCAATTGGGCTTTTTGTAGCATAGTAATGAGAGGAATCACATGCGTTGTTTTGTCTTGTTGATATTTTGTAAACCAGTAATGGAGTATTTGGTCAAGTAATTCCATACTTTCACGTTCATTAATATTTGCAGAGTCGATGATTTTGGAAAAATCGTTGCTGGCAGCTATTTTTTTGGTGAAAACTTCAAATAACGGATGAGATATTTGTGCTGATGTTGCAGTATCTAATTTATAGATAACGCATCGCGATGTAATGGTTGGTACTATTTGTTCTACTCGTTCGGCGAGTAAAATAAAGTGATAGCCAGTTGGAGGTTCTTCCATTGGTTTTAATAATTTGTTAGCGCATGCTGCAGTTAAAAAGTCTGCTTTTTGGATGATAAAGAAAAAAAGCTCATCAGATTGTAATTGCAGTGAAAGTGTTGTAAAAAGATCATCAAACTGATCAATGGTGTAGTTTTTCTCCGGATGCAACCACATCAGTGCATGATGTTGTTTTTCTCTGATCTGTAAGCACATGATACACGTATTGCAGCCATTATTTTTGCAGAGCATTTTTTGCAAAAATAATTCTACTGCTTCTAGTGCCTGTGCATGTTGCCCAATAAATAGTTGAGCGGGCGGAAGCGTTTTATGTGTGTGTGTTAAGAAACAATATTCCTGATTTGTATCCATTGTTCAATTGCATCACAAACGTGTTTATTAAGGGTTTCTTGTGATTCAGTTCCATCTACTATGATAACATTTACGCGAGTTTTATAAAGCTCCTCAAATCCTGCAGCAACTCTATGTAGAAAGTCACGTTTTTCGTAGGCAGAAAGTGCGCCACGTTTGCTGCAACGGTCAAGAGCAATTTCAACGGGAATGCGAATAAAAATGGTAAGGTCTGGAATAATTGTGTGCATTGACCAATTATTGATGGTCTTAACCATTTCAAGATCTAACCCATTACCGTATCCTTGATATGCAAGGGATGAATCGGAAAGGCGATCAGAAATGATAAGTTTATTGTGTGTAAGTCCAGGAATAATCAATTCATCAAAATGCTGTGCACGGTCTGCGGCAAAGAGTAAATATTGAGCACGGGGCGAAATTGGCATATTTTGGGTTTGTACAAGCTCGCGAATTTCTTTGCCGAGTTGTGAGTGGCCAGGCTCTTTTGTGAGCACTGTATCGAATCCTTGTTGCTCTAATGATGCGGATATGTTTTTGGCAAGGGTTGATTTTCCTGAACCATCAATTCCTTCAATTGCGATTAAAATTCCACGAGCTAGTTGTGGCATGGTTTACCTTTTTGCTTAAAATAGGATAGATTATTAATGTGCGCCTTATCCTTCAACAAGTTCAGGATGAGCGCGGAAACAAAAATGATTTTTTGAAGATAATATAGGTAAAGTATAGCGGTATCCCGCTCCAATGTCTTTAGGTTGTGTATGAAAAATGTAAAAGTAGAACCAGGATGTATTAGCTGCGGTTCGTGTGAGTTTTTAGCACCAGAAGTTTTTAAAGTTGTTGTTACATCACAGGTACAAGCGGGGGTAGACTTTAAAAAGTTTGAGAATTGCATCAGAGACGCTGCTGCCAAATGTCCTGTACAAGTTATAAAAATAGAAGAGTAAAAAATACAAATTATCAGGGTAACCTGCGGGGTCCCCATACGTAGTAAAACGCAGTATGGGGTGAAAGAGTAAAATTATGACTATGAACCAGTCCGCACAAGAAAAAGAGCAGTATGCATTTGATGAGTTATATAAAACCGTGCTGCGCGATGGTAAATTGATGTTTGCCGGTCGATTATTATTACGAGCAACACAGATGCATGGCGATACTATTGCGCTTATTTATCAAGACAAAAAAATCACGTATAAAAAATTGTATGCACTTGCATGTGCATTGGGCAAAAAAGTTGTTGAACGTTATGCATTAAAAGCGCGCGATAAAGCAATTATATGTTTTGAAAATTCGCCTGAGTTTTATATAGCTTATTTTGCATTGTGGCAAGCAGGCGTTGTCGTTGCACCAGTCAATACGTTTTTAAAGGAAAAAGAGCTTGCGCATATTATTGCAGATGCGCAGCCGGCCATTATTTTAACATCATCTGACCGTATTGAATTGTTTACAAAAGCTGCTGAGAATATACCTCCCATTCTTACAGAACTTGATATGGATGATGCAGATGAGTCGGCAGAAGTACAAGATACAATCGTAGATTTAGAACCAGAAGAATTAGCAGCTTTATTGTACACATCCGGAACAACGGGACTTCCCAAAGGGGTAATGCTCAGTTCAAAAAATATTATGACGAATGTGTTGCAGATTGCGTCTTTGCTTGGTAAACCTGAGGAAGAACGAATTTTGGGAGTGCTTCCATTATTTCATAGTTTTGCGCAAAATACCTGTGTGTGGGCGGCGATTTTTTATGGCATCACTATTATTTTGGTTCCTAAAATTGAACGTCGATATATTCTGGAAGGTTTGCACCATAAACCAACCATCTTTTTAGGTGTTCCTGCGCTGTATGGTCTTTTGTGTTTAATGAAAACAGCTCCACTTGATTCAGTACGCCTTTTTGTTTCTGGTGGTGATGCATTACCAGATAAAATTCGTGCAGGATTCGGGTTAATTTATAGAAGAAAACTAGCAAATGGATATGGATTAACAGAAACAACACCAGTTATTTCGGCTAATCTTGATGATGAAACCGTTCCTGCAAGTAACGTTGGTAAGCCGTTAGTTGGCATTCAATGTGCAATCCGAGATGAGCAGGGTGCTGATTTACCACAGGGAAACATAGGAATTCTTTGGGTAAAGGGTGATAATGTGATGCTTGGTTATTACAATGCACCAGAAGCTACGGATAAAGTTTTAAAAGATGGATGGTTGAATACTGGTGATTTGGCGTATCTTGATCATAAAGGCCGTATTGTGATTACTGGGCGTGAAAAAGATCTTATTATTCACAAAGGTTTTAACATTTATCCACAAGAAATTGAAAACGTAATATTATTGCATCCAAATGTGATTCGTGCTGCTGTAGTGGGTGTGCATGATGGTGAAGGTGAAGTTCCTGTTGCATTTGTTCAACTACGCTCTCTTGAAAAGGATAGTGAACGGAGTTTGCGAACATTGTGTACACAACATTTAGCATCGTACAAAGTTCCACGACAGTTTTATTGTGATACAAAAGAACTTCCTGCGACCGCTACGGGTAAAATTGATAAAAAAGTGTTACGTGCCCAGCTTGCTGAGAAAGTTTGATTTTATTTATTGGTTGGGGTAGTTTTATTTAGTTCTCTTTCACTAAAGTTTTCCTCCTATGCCAAGGCTTCGGAGGACAAGTCAGATGACTTACATATATTTATAGATAACCTCCATTTCCCCTATCTTTGACATTTTGTCTTAGGTGGGGGATTTTAACCCCATGTTGCATTTCATTTCACATGGGGACCCCGGTAAAGACTATTTCTTATTTTTTCCATAATCGTTTCACGTCATTCATGGTGATTGTCGCCATAAAAAATATAAAGAGTGCGAGAAATATTGCAGAGATGAGCCAGAGCATGGTTGAGGGTATTATTGTTCCTGTTATTGCTTCTATGGTAAATACGAGTGCTTTTCCGCCATCAAGGAAGGGAATTGGTAAGACGTTGATAAGCGCTATGTTTAAACTCACTATAGCTAACATAAACCAATAAAGTTGTGAGTTTATGGCAAGGCTTTTTCCTATCATGCTGATAATGCCAATGGGACCGATGATCATATTTTGCTGATCTTTTTTTGTCATAATATTTGAGACGGCATGCTTCATATCCTGTGTTGTTGTAGCAAATTGTTGGTGACCCTTTTGTAGGGAGTTGAGCATTGATGGGTTTTCTATTCGTCTTTTTTCTAATTCTATACCAAGCCATCCCGCATTTTTTCCAAAAAGAGGATGTTCAGCATTGAGGGTGACCGGTACTTCTTGTTCGTTTCCGTTTCGTTCAATTGTCAATATAAGTGTTTTGCCTTCTGATGCGGCAATTGCGTTTGTGATGAGGTCAGGATTTGACAGAGTTGGTTGGTGGTTGCATGCAATAATGGTATCAGTCGGTTGTAATCCTGCATGATCAGCGGGTGAATTAGGTGTAATTGTGCTGATGACAGGGGTGAGAGAGAATCGATTACGTATTGCATAGTACAACAGTATGCAGTAGGCAAAAATAAGATTGAATAATATGCCACCAAAAATAATGAGCATTTTAGGAATATAGCGTTGTTGAGCTAATATTTCCGGATCCATTTCAACGTAACCACCAAAAGGAAATAACGCTAATTTAAAGATTGTTTCTCCTATCGGAAACGCACAAATGGTTGGTCCAAAGCCCACAGAAAAGACTGGTGTGGGTACGTTAAAAAATTTTGCAAAAAGAAAATGTCCTGCTTCATGAACAAGAATAATAAGACTGATCCCACCCAACCCTGCCAGGACATATAAAAGACTTTTTATCTTACCATTTTGCATTGTAGGCTTCATACTTAAATTTTTCCTTTCACTTTAATTGTAGTGTGCCGCTACTCTAAAAAGCAATATTATTATGAATAGTTGTTTAAACACTCCTATTTGTAATATATTTAAATTAATACATCATGCATATAAGGAGGAAATATGAAAAATATTGTATGGGGGAGTATTGTAATCATGGCATTATTGTTATGTAATAATGTTTTTGGTTACTTTTACCATGGTTGCGTGGCAAAGAAGACGATACATAAACATACTCAATATATTATCTTACTCGCTGATTATCATGATAAAACACATCCTGCTAATAAAAATCAGCGAATGCATCTTGAGTTATTATTAAAAAGATGTGCGGCTTTAAAAGGTAAACTTGTTGTTGAAGATTTAAGCTCTATGAATAATGATGGAAGAATGATTTGTTGTAACTATGGTATTAATTGCTCCGAGGGAATGCTTGGTCAATTGGCTCATAAAGCTCGTGAACTTGGCATTGCTGTGGATAATGTTGAGTTTCGATATTGTCGTGTAGCAGGAATTGGACCATTGCTTAATAACATTCAGGCGAATCCTTTTTCATTGCGCTCAAGTGCAACAATTACAGCCTTATCTTTGCATAACGAGGTGATTGACGAACTTGAAAAAATAAAAAAATATGATGATGGCAAGCAGCTTAATAAGGTTTATAGAAAAACAGTAGCAGCAGTACGTGATATGTTGGTAAAAATGCGTTTATGTGCCGATCAGAAATGTACCGTTGCTCACTACTGTGCACAACTACAGCCTAAGCGGTATCGCCAAGAACTTGAGAAGTTATGCATTTTTGATAGCTCTCTGATTGATATGAATATTTTGCATTCAATTGTTACATGTCCTACAACACCATTTATTTTTGTTGTCGCAGGAGGTTCTCATGTTGAACAAGTGATTGCAGTATTAAAATGTATTGGTTATGAAATAATTTTTGCAACGCCATTAGAAAAAGTTCCACGGCCAATTGATATATCTGTTCTTGATACATTTTATGTGTTGAAATAAAACGCACAGAGTGCTTGATTTCCTAATTTTGTTTTTTTTACGTTTACTATTACTGGTAGGTTATTAAAAAGAAAATCTTGGTCGTGTTTTTTCCATGATGTAATTGCATCATATCCTGGCATATGAGGGAGTAATATAGCGCATGTGTTATAATAATTTGGACGATGAATATTCATGAGAATGGTTGCCTGTGGTAATGTTATTCTATGTATTAAGTAAGCGAGCCTTGTTTCTGCCTCTATACACCATGTTGGCTTTGTGGTAAATACCCAGAGGTTTGCAGGTTCATATTTGGTTCTTACAAAAAAAACGTCATACATTTTTTCGTAGATTGTTCTGTGACAGATGTATTTATGTGTAATCAGAGCACATATAGTTGGGGGTAATTGTGCATTGAGCAAGGTTGTATATAAAAAGGGAGCTTTGAGGCGCTCAGCAATTCTTAGAGCATTAAAATATTTTTCTCTTGTCAATTCTTCATAGAGAGCAGGTTTGTGAAGGATTGCTTGAAACAATCGGATATCTTTTTTAGAAATCCAGATATTGGTAGGTTTTTTTTTACTGGTTCCCGTATTGTAGGCTGTACTGAGTGTTTCAATAAGACAAGAATGAGTGCCTTCTACCATAGATAATGAAATAGTTTTTTTATCACTTGTTCTGACCCATACTTTAGCTGAACTATCCATGGCATAGTTGGTTGTAAAAAGAGCAATGAGTAGATATAAGTATACTACTATACAAAAGATCATAACACTCCCCCTTCTTCCTAGTCTAGTACGGGGGAGATCTGTAAAGGTAGATTATACAATAAAATAAATGATAATACTGCTCACGGCGGCAAAAAAGCACCAAACCGATGGAAATGTCATTGCGTAAAAAATATAAGAAACAATTAATCCTAAACTAACAGCAACTCCAAGTGCCCATGTGTATCGGATGCTAGAAATAAATAGTGGAGTTACTGTTGCAACACAATACGATAGTGAAATAATCCATGAAAATACACATGCAATATTTTGATTTGTTATGCCAAATGGATAGTTTACTACTGGGTAGTTAAGATTATGGTTTACATTTTCAACGCCTGTTATCTGTAATGTCCATGCAAAAAAAAGAATAATTGCTGTTATTATGCCAATAATGAATGTATAGGATAAAAGCTTTTTGCGTGTATGAATTTTTTCAGGAATGTACAATATAATTGGTATACATATGGGCCACCATGTGCCTGCAAAAAAAAGAAAGCTGTACATTGCAAAGTTATGCAATGTACTTGTTGTATCACCAGCATTGAGTGTTAGCCATACAATACCTTCGCAGGCTTGTTGTACTACAAAAAAAAGTGGACTTGCAGCAAGAGGAATCAATTTTTTGTTATGTGTTTTTTTTATCGACAAAAGACTAACGATTGATAATGCGCTGGCGGTTATAAAACTTGCTTGTGCTGAAAAACACATACTACGCTCCTTTTTTTAATACACATTTTTTGTCAAATAAGCACGCCCGGAATCGCCAAAGATCATTACAGCGACATCATTTTCTTTTAAGTGTGGTAAGTAATGATGTGCTCCCCATGCAACAGCACCGCTACTTAATCCCACTAAAAATCCGTAATTGCGTGCTAAAGTTTTGAGCATTGCAAAAGCATCTTCGTCTGCCACTGGAATAATTTCATCCATCATTGTGTAATCAACAGCATCTGAAGCAAAATCGATTCCTACTCCTTCAAGCTTATATGGTTTTGGGTTTCCTTTTGTTGAGTGGAATGAGTTTATTGAATCGATTGCAATAACTTTAATGTTCGGATTTTGTTCTTTTAAATATTTTCCTGCGCCGTATACAGTTCCACCAGTACCCGCTGCAGCAAAAAAGTGGGTGACGGTACCGTTTGTTTGTCGCCAAATTTCTGGGCCAGTAAGAGTATAATGAGCTTGCGCGTTGACAGGATTAAAGTATTGGTTTGGCATAAAAGAATTGGGTGTTTCTTGTTGCAAGCGCTTTGCTGTTGATTGGTAACTGTTTGGATCGTCAATGAATTGTGTCTGGGGACACATTACTATTTCAGCTCCGTACGCTTGTATTGTTTGTAATTTTTCTTGGCTGAATTTTGAAGTTGTAGTGATGATGACTTTGTATCCTTTTGCGGCACCAATCATAGCAAGTGAGATTCCTTGATTTCCTGATGAAGCTTCGATAATGGTTCCACCTGGTTTGAGTAAACCTGTTTTTTCAGCATGTTCAACCATAAAAAATGCTGAGCGATCTTTTATGCTGCCACCAGGGTTAAGATATTCAAGTTTTGCGTAAAGTGTTGCTGGTGTATCGAATGGTAACCGAACAAGTGGAGTGTTTCCAATCGCAGAAAGTAGGTGATCATGCATGGTTGTGTGCCTCTGTTTGATGATTGTGCTTTTCTAATTCTATATATTTATTAAATATGACAGAAAATCACGGTCTTTCAAGGATGGAGACGAATGTCATTATTTAGCCGTTGTTTTTGAAAAATATCTATGATGCAAGATTGCCGATTAATCTGGTCGAAATTATTGTGTTCTGCCAAATGGAATATGTTTTTTTTTAATTTCTGCTACACTTTGTGAAAGTAATAATGTTTTTTATTTACAATAATAATCTCTTTAGGGGAATCATGATGATTGCTAGAAAACTACTTCTAGTGGTTTTATTTGGATTAATTAGTTGTCAAACTATAGCTATGAAGCGCCATGCAAGAGCAGAGGCTGCATTCAATAGGGCACCCAAAAGGCAAAAAATATCTTTGAATGAATCTTTGCATCAGATATTAGAAACTAAAGATTTTTATATTTTGTGGACATACGTAACAACTGGTGCCGATGTGAATGAAAAAGATGGGAAGGGCTATCCATTTGCGTTGAATGTGCTAAGTAGTGAACTTACGGAACAAGAAAAAGATGAATGCTTTAAAATACTTGTTGCACATGGAGCGGATCTTAATGCTCAAGCACCAGTTCATGGTACAGCATTATTGCATTATGTAGTTAGTTCTAAAGACGTATCACGAACTAGGGAATTATTGCGTTGTGGTGTTCATGTTGATGCTCAGGATTTTGAGCTTTGGACACCATTACATTATGCTTGTGGCATTATGAGTCCTAGTGAGAAAAGAATGGAAATCGCAGAGATGCTTGTTGATGGTGGAGCTGATGTAAACGCTCAAAATATAGATGGTAATACTCCATTGCACTATGCAGAGTCAGATAAGAAATTAAGTAGATTTTTAGTTCTTCGTGGTGCTGATGTTACAATTACCAATGATGAAGGTAAAACAGCATATGATTGTTTAAAAAGACGTGATAAAAAGGATAGCGCTTTAAAAGATAATGATTCAGTGAGAGCAAAAATTATTATGCCAGTACTGTTAGATACGATTGGTAATCCTTTTACGTTCTGGCAAAATCGAGAATATAGTGGTAGAGAAATGAATTCTCGGTTGTTAACATTGCACTGAGATAAAAAAAATTTTTTATGTATGAGTAAAGCACCAACTAAAAATCGGTGCTTTTTTTATCGAAATAAAATCATCAACAGTGATAAAATAACGGTGTACAGTACCATTGTTTCAATTAAACTTTGTGCAAGTATACTGGTGCGAGAAAGAATATTATAAGCACCTGGATTGTGGCCAATCTGAGTACATGCAGCAGCGGCAGTTTTTCCTGAACTGATTCCTGCACCAAGTGTTCCAAGTCCGGTACATAAACCTGCTGCTAAAAATATAAGGCCATCAATATTGTTATCTATTCCATCGTAGGGAACTACGAAAAGTAGTGTAACTGCTATTATTAAACAAAAAATAATTGGAGTTTCAATAAGTGCTTCGCTGATCAAGGTGAATGAGAGTAGTTTATCATATGCTTTAATATTTTTTCCCAAACTGTTTATTGCTGCTTGGGCAAAGACGCTTAATCCAATTGCAGGCCCAATGCTTCCTATTCCAACACAAAGTCCGCTTGCAATAAGACGAAGACTATCACTCATTGTAGCTGCCGAACTTGCTTGTCCCTGAATAAAAAGTGAAACAAGAAACGCTAAAATCATCGGCGTTTGGATAAGTACTTGCGTCATAAGCATAAAAGCTGAAATACGATGTGTAAAAAAGGGTTGTCGTGCAACTGCATGACAAGCTGCTTGAGCAGGAAATGTCGAAGCAAGTCCAATGGTCAGTCCGGTGATTCCCATAGCAGCGATAATGCCCAATTCAGAGTAATGTGCGAACATATTCTCTGAATGTATATTTGTGTAAATTAACAAAAGAATTGAAGTGAGTAGTCCCAGTATTGCAACTGTTTCTACTAAGGTCATACCAATAATTGCAATACGCATAACATCATCTTGTGCTGCAGGTTGGCGATTCATAGCATTAAGAGCGCTCCAACTGACAAGGCCTTGACCAATACCAACAGATATTGAACTCATCACGATTGATGTTGTTATTGCGCCATAGTGTAAAAATTCGTGTGAAGCGTGCATAATGTTATTTCCTTAATTAGTGTCCGCCATCTTTTTGACATCCTATTGAAAGATAGGTGAGTGTAAGCATAGCGAATACAAATGCTTGCAAAAGACCTTCAAAGAGAGTAAAGAATGCAATAAGCAAAAAATTAATACCAGAAAGAATGCCTAATAATTCAAGAATTATTGACCCTCGTATAGCGCTGAAATAGAGCTTGGTGATAACTGCGCCGCCGAATATATTTCCAAACAAACGGAATGATATGGATACGATAGAAGATAATTTTCCTATAATATTCAGAGGAAGCATAACAAAAAATGGTTGAAAAAAACCTTTTACATAAGAACCAATTCCACGTGCTTTGATTGTCGCGGACTGGATGTAAAAAAATGCAATGATGCCAAGAGCGAGTGCTGTATTTAAATCTCTCGTTGGTTCGTCAAGCCATGGAATAAGTGGTGCTGTGTTACACAGTGCAATAAAAATAAAAAGAGATGAAGCAAAAACGCAGTGAGAATACACAAATAATCCAAGCGATTGTTTGGTTAGATCAACAAAAAAAGAAACAAATTGGAGTAGAATAAAACGACCCAAGGTTGTATGACGCAAAATAAAATTAACGCATGCAAGCGCTACTGCCAGAATGATCATAATAATCCACGTATGGATAACTATTTCACTGTTAACATTAAATAGTGGATTTTCTTCATAACCGATTAACGAGCCAAAAGACCATTGTTGTATTTCAACTAATTCAGCACCGTTCATGGTGGCGCATCCTCTTGTTACGTACGATATACCAAAATGCTAGGGTAAAAGATATTAGTACTAGTATAAGATTGATTGATGATGAGTGCAATATATATACCATACTCAAAGCTAAAATAGTAAAACGTGTAAAAGAAAGGAGAACAGATTTCATAAGATGATGAGTAATAGTTGTTCGATCCAAAGACAAAGCTCTTCTTTGTTGGGTAACAAAGAAGAGCCCGTATAAAGTTCCGATCAATAAACCAAGAACAATTGATAACATAAATAATTATTTCATAAGTAAACACAAGTCCAGAATCTCGCTGCGCTCATCCTGAACTTGTTGAAGGATTAAGCGCGCTTTACTCTTCAACAAGTTCAGAACGAGCGCGCAAAACTTAGCTAGAAAGTTTTTTAAGACCTTTATGCTTCCAATATTCAGAAACGATTGATGTTGAACCGGTGATTACAATAACACCATGGCGTTCATCAACAGTTTTTTGTGCAGCTTCAAGCGCTTCAGCAAAGTTTGCTGTTGCTTTAGCTTTTATTTTTAAGCTCTTGATATCGTTAGTTACTTTTTCAATATCCCACGCTTTATGACCTTTGTGTCCAGGAACTGGTTCTACTGGGCACACAATAACTTGGCCAGATGTCTTTTTGAAGAAGTAACGAAGCAATTTAATAAGTTCGTGAATATCTAATTCTTCATTGTTGCAACCAAGAATTATAGTTAAGCCTTTCAGTGGACGCTTGTAATGAAGAAGTCTTGTACCAAGAAGTAAATTTTTAAATGCATCAAGATTTGCTGCAGGATCCAAAAGAATTGTTGGTTTTTCTTTGTCCAATAATTGGAAGTGTCCTGGCAATGTGCTCAATGTTTCTTTCCAGAATTGTTCAATGGTGCGTTTTGGATTGAGTTCTGTTTGACGTTTTACTTCAAGCGTTGGTCTACCGCGTTGTCCTTTTTTCTTGGTAAGAAGGCTATTTGTGACAAGGACGGCATTTTTATTAGCAAATGAATTAATGTAAATAGAAGTAATACGTTCCGCTAATGCTGCACATCTACCGTGTAATTGTTCAAATGGGTATGCAAGAGGAGCTAGTTTGCGAATAGGCATTGCCCAATCAGCATTTTTTTCTATAACAATGTCTTGCATTGTTTGAAGATTAAGTTTGCTTTGATCAGCAGAAACAACAATCGCACCTGGTTTGACGATGCTTAAAATTTCTTGAATTAATGCTTTATCAGTGCTTTTAGCATTTGGAGATGCTTGAGGATCAATAATTCTAGTGATAGCTACTATTTTTGATGAGCAAATATTGGTTGCGTCAGATGGTCCATTTTCATTAACTTCTAAAATAGCAACATCAACATTGCTTTGTTTGAAGTGAACAAGTGCCATCATGGTGAGCAATTCAAATGAGTTCATCGCTAGACCAAGATCTTCAGCAATATTAATAACTTCATTACCAACATCAGTCAAAAGTTTATTGGAGATAGTTTCGTTATTAAGAGAGAAGCGTTCGTTATACGTTAAAAGATGTGGTGCATAAAAGGTACCAACAGTTAAACCTTCTTCTCGCAATAGGCGAGTGGTAAAATGAGCTGTTAAGCTTTTGCCATTTGTACCCGCAATGACGATGGTAGGAACTTTTTGAGAAAGAGAACCAAGAGCTTTATCAAGTTGTTTGAGGGATGAAAGTGTGGTATCAGCACGGTTTGCTGTCCAACGAGCTTCTAAGTAGTCGACTATTTCATTATAGCTACGTTGCTTTCCTGCGCCCTTAGTTGCAGCAGTAGGCTTTTGGTTTGTTACATTTTTCATCGAATTCTCCATGGTCTAATGATTATTTATTATTACTTTGATATTTTAGCCCAACCTCCGTTATACTGCTGATCGGGCGCCCTTTATTAGGACAATTATGCCAATTATTGGTTGTTTTTTGCAAATTTAGTAAAAATTAGTCAGTTAGGCAAAAATCCTAGCCTGTTAATTAGGATATATCATAATGCAAAAATGTCAAACAAGAAATTATAATGCGGGCTTTACGCCATTATTTACAAAAGAAAAAGGCTTTATATGAGACCATTATTGTGGGGTAGTTCAAAAACAGTAGCTTACGTAGAAAAACAGTTGCGTAGTGGTAGGGTTGTTTTAGCCGGGGGAGACACGGTTTTAGGCCTTCTAGCTGAACTATCGGAAAAAGGATATGCAAAACTTGATTCTATTAAAAATCGGTCAAAAAAACCATATCTCATTCTTGTTGAAAACCAGCAAAAAGCTCTTAATTTGATTGAAAAAGACGATAGTAAAATATGCCAAATTGAAAAAATAATGAATGTTTGTTGGCCAGGACCGGTTACCTTGATTTTTAAGGCAAAGGCAACAATTTTGCCCTGTATCAAGTCGCCCGAGGGCAATGTTGCTATACGAGTTCCGGATCATGCTGGGTTGTTACAGCTATTGGAAAGATTTGATGGTTTATTTTCGACAAGTGCCAACTGTGCAGGCGGGCCTGTGCCGAATAGCATAGAAGAGGTAGATGAAAGTATCATGCGTTCTGTTGTATGTGTTGTTTTGAATGATGACAATGCAGAATCTATCCTTCCTTCAACCATTATTGATTGCACTGGAGAAAAAATTATTGTTGTTCGCGAAGGGGCCTTTCCTACAGAGAAATTAATCAGTATTTTGAGTAGTGAATAGTTATTGTAGCAATTTTTGGTGGGATGGTTTAAACAATTTCCAGGTTTGTGCTTGAAGACTTTTATCTTGTATAATCAAAGGTTTGTTTGTAGTGCGCATATCTTGTAATAATAATCCCTGCATGGTAATTAATGATTTATCCATTTCCTTGATTATTTTTTCATCAACAAATCTATGAATGGTGACGTTGATATTAGAAATACCACTTTTTTTTACACAAAGAAAATGTTGACCATTAGGACTCAGTGTGGCAAACAATGGGGTGGTTTCTGCGCAAGTAATCGTTTTGATGCTTTTTCCACAATGGTTCCATATGATAAAGTTACATGTTGAGCGAGATACAAAGTGACCACTATTGCTAAACTTGACATCTTTAATTGGATGGGTATCGCGAAGAATCAATAGTGGGGTACGTGTTGGTTCTTCATTAGTACTCCATAAATATAATTTATCATTTGCAAGGCATGATGCTCCAAATGGATAATGAGGATCTTGTTTGAGCAGAGTAACAAAGCTATATTCCTTCGGTATACAGTGGTAAGACCAGTCCTGGTTTTCTTTTGAGAAGTAAAGAGGAGTACTATTTACTCTTCCGCACAGAATATTGTTATTATTGGTGCTAAAAATAAAACTATCAAAATGATGGTGTCGGTTTGTCAATATTATTTGTTTAGTTATATTGTTGTAATCACTGATATCCCATAGTATGCAGTTTTCCTCGTTATTCGACCCAGAAATAAGTAAAGTGCTTTGTTCGTTGAATGCGAGAGCTCGGATAGTTTTTGTGTGTCCAACAAGGTTCTTTTTTGTGATACGGTTTTTATCATGTATGTTCCACAAATGTATACTATTTTTAAGGGCGACAGCAATATAATTACCATCAGGGCTTAGGGCAATGGATGAAATAGCTCCCTGTGCTGGTAGTGAAATTATTGTATCGGTATCAATATCATACAGCTCGAGTATGAAGGGCAATTCTCTCGTGCGGGCTAGAGCTACGCAGTTATTCTTTGGACTTAATTGTACGATGTCATAGTTGTTCAATTCTTTGATCAATTTTTGAGTAGCAGTTGCTCGTACAGTATAATTAGCTATTATATCTGCAGAACGACTCATTGATAGGATTTCTAAAAGATAATAATCTCCCGAATCGGTGAATTGAGCCTTAATTATTGGATGAAGAAAGTAAGAGTACATAATACTGGTGAGTGGTGTGCTGTGTTTAATCATGCCATCTTTGATATCATCATGTGAAAAATATAATTTTCTAATTTTTTTATCTATGTCGGCTGGCAATAATTTATGGATTAATAGTGCATAGAGATAGCGTGATTTGAGTGTGTTTGCGATGGCAAGTAAGAGATATTTTTTTTCAGGAGAAATCTTATCAAATTTCTCTATTGGTGTATAAATTGCCCTAGCAAAAAGCACAAGTTGTTCCTTGGATAAGGGAACATCTATTATAGGATTTTCTTTATTTGATCCTTTATTATTTAACCTTATTTTTTCGAGTAGCAATGTTGATTGACTGCAGATGTTTTCATTGTATTCAGTAATTTGTCCGTCATTTGTTGTTATCCAAATTTTTGAACTTTTGTCTGAGGTGAATGATTCAAGAAATGAAATTGTTCGTGACCACATAGATTTAGGTGTATCCATGCAATGATTGGTGCAAGAATAGATACTTATTAAAAAAAACACAATAGTTTTTTTCATTCGATTCCCCTCTGCCGTTATTGTCATCGCACATAACTGCTGTATAAGAGCCCATCCCTAAACTCAAATTTTATTAGAAACAATGATTGCGGCAGCAAATTGAGAAAAAGCGAGATAATTTTTGATGGATTTTGAGTATCGCACAAAAATGGATCTAAACTGATTCATCCAAGAATGAACGGGCT
>DATEAY010000077.1 GCA_035288105.1 Candidatus Babeliales bacterium | reverse complement strand
AAAAACCAGCTGCAGCTAGATGGCATTGGCTCAGATGAAGATGGTGAATTTTAGTAAAATAACAGTTTAATACTTTAGTTGGCACCCCTAGGGGGTGCTACAAGCCGTCAAGCTCCCCGCTCGACGGGGACGTTATGACTTACCAAGGAAGTGCCTAGGTTTTAGGTCAGCCGCCGAGGCGTTTGGCGCTGAGATAGTCGCACTTCAAACTTGAATGAACCATTTTTTTATCTACAGCGTAACATAATATTTTGAAATGCCCCAAGACAAGCGATTGTAATTAACAAATTACTCAATCCATAACTCATCAGAGGAAGTGGAATGCCAACAATGGGCATGATTGCTAAAACCATACCGATATTAACAATAGTTGCCAAGAGGATGTGTAACAACAGTCCGCTTGCAAAAAGTTGAGCGTATATATCTTTTACTTTTCTAATGAGCATGAATGATCTGAAAAATAAAAGTATGTAGCATAAGATAATTGTAAGGGCTCCAACAAGTCCCCATTCTTCACAAAGCACTGCAAAAATAAAATCAGTTCTACTTTCGGGTAAAAAACGTAATCTATTTTGTGTTCCATTAAATAATCCTTTGCCCCACAATCCACCCGAGCCAATAGCAATACTTGCTTGTTCAGTTTGATAACCTTCCTTTTTATGATCACCTTGGCCAAGGAACACAATGATGCGATTTTTTTGATAATCTCTTAACGCAAATGACCAAATTAATGGAGTCATAATGAGTGTGACTAAAACACCATAAAGAAAAAATCTTTTATCCAATCCTGCAAACCAGCACAGAATAAGGCCAGAAAAAAGAACAATAAGTGATGTGCCAAGATCGGGTTGTTTGAGTATTAAAATAAAACTAATACCAAGCATTATAAGTAGTGGGATAAATAATCCAAAAGAATGTATTACGGTTTTTTTACGCATATGTAAACAATTAATCATATACGCGGGGAATAAAAACTTTGCTAATTCAGATGGTTGAAATTTAAAAAAAATAAAGTTCAACCAGCGCTTACCGCCCATACCCACACTTCCTTTAATGAGAGTAAAGATGAGCAGAGCGATTACGCCAAAATATGCTACATAACCCCATCGTATCAGATTGCGATAGTCAGGAATTAAACAGAGAAAATAAATAATAATGCCACCACATATTCCAATGCATTGTTTCATAAAAAAAGGGGAAAATGGTTTTTCTGCAGTGTATGTTGCGCTAAAAACAAATAAAAGTCCGCATGCAGAAAGAAGCAGCATGAGAAAGAATGTTATAAAATCAAATGAACGGGCTGTTGTTCGGTGATTAATACTCATATTTAAGTAAATAATTTTATAATGTATGTTTATTTCAATATTCTTCAATTGGGATCCCCATGTGGAGAGTAGCGCAACTTGGGGTTATTATACCATGATTAAGAAACATTATATTCCATATTTCATTTCATATCATATGGGGACCCCTATTAAGAAACATTTTTTATGCGAAAAAAAAGACTTCCACTTTTTTACAGAGGAAGTCTTTAATTATTTCAAAATAATGAAATTATTTCTGAGCATCTCGTGCTGCTTTTGAAGCAGTTGTTTCAATAAACATTGCTGTGCTATTGAGTAATTTTCGTGCTTCTTCTTTGGCAAAAGTAGAATGTTTTGATGAAAGACTTTTTTGAACAGCTAACATATCTGTTGCTATTTTTTGTAGTGTTGTAATTTGGTTTTTTAAATTTGTTGGAGATTGAAGAACACCACGAGTTATTTTGATGTTATTAACAAGATCAATTTCTGCTTTTGTTATTTTTTCAAGAGGATTTAATAAAGAAGAATCTCTCATACCTAATAAGTTTTTGTTTTCATTAATAATAGTCGTTACCAATGTTTTCATGCGAGAGATTGCGCTGTTCCACATACCTAAGTCTAGAGTTTCTTTATATAAGTTATCTTTACCAAATGCTAAATTGTGACCACTAACCATACCTGATAAAATATCAGTTGCTTGTTTTTTTACTTCAGCGTCTGTTAACGCAAAAAGGCTTGATGAAAGAACAAGTAAAGAGCTCAATAGTATAATTTGCTTTTTCATAAGAAAATTCCTTTTTTTAATTTAGTTATCAATTAGTTACCAGGAAACATTGGTGGAAGATCTCTTGGAGGAGTATTTAAATCTCGGGAAGGCGCAGGTATGTTACTACCACGAGGAGGAAGAGCTGGTCGACCTGATGCAATTTTTGCCGCGATTACATTATCTACAGCTTGGATTACCTGTTCTAAAAATCTCCCGATAGAAGTAACAACGTTTTTAGCTTCCTTTTTATTGGCAAGTGTCATACTTGCACGAGAAAGTTTATCGGTAGCTGTTCTTAAATTTCTTTGTACGTTTGCTAATTGGTTTTGTTGAGCTCTTAGGCCATCAGCAGCAGAGATACCGCGAGTGATTTTTGTTATGTTGATAATGTCCATACTTGCTTTTTCTACAGCGCTCATTGCATTGATGATGTCAGAGTCTTTTACACCAACCAAATTTTTACTGTTTTCGATGACGAAAACTTTTGCTTTGGCAAGTTCTTTTTCCCATGCTACAAGTGATGCATTTTGTTCCGAAACTGATTTAGACGGATTTAATGCATTCTGTCCAAAGTTATTGGCTGCTGGAGATAGTTGATTGATCACTTCTTGACCTGTTATTGCGTATAAACCAGATGTCAGTACCAATAAAGCACCAAATACAATAGATTGCTTTTTCATAAGAAAATCCTTTTTTTTTAATACTAAAAATATTCTGCTAAATTTATAATAGCATTATTGTTTTCTAAAAAACAATAATTTGGCATAAAAAAGGATGGAAAAAGCAGTTATAATAGGTAATTAAAGCCTCTAGAAGCTTTAACAAAGATTTAGTTTTTTGTGGTAAAATAGCTATAAAAAAGGGATTTTTGTCCTAAAAACCGATTATTTTTGTAGTTTTTGGAATGCATTATAGATTGTTGCAGTAAGCCAAAAAAAGAAAAATACGGCAATAGTGTGACTGACTATACCGGTAATGATTGCTTGGGGGGTTACCTTTATAAAAGGCTTGATGTATTCAAGCTTGGGCATCATATGTATTGTTGCAATGAGTCTGAGTGTTTGATTGGGGAAGAATTTGAGCGCTAATGCAAGAGCCGTATACATTGTACAAAATGTAGTTGCTCCGGCAATTCCAAATCTACACGCATATATTTTCATAAGAACCCTTTCTTTATGGTACATTATAATTATGCTGATCGTAGAAAAAATAAAGAGTAAAAAACAATAAAAAAACTCGCTCATGTTAAGTGAGCGAGTTTTTTGTGTGATATGATTTCGTAATTAAAGAATCAGTGGCAAAGCTTTTGTGCGTTTTTCGTGATGTATTAAGCCATTGTCATCGAACATATACATAAGAGAAGACGATGTTTTTTTCGCCATGTAGTTATACAGTGTTTGATAATAAATTGCGTTAATATACGCAACAAGTTCTTGTATTTTTGCTTCTAATTTTTGCCAAAGAGTTTCTTTTTCTTTTTCGGTGATATTTTTCTTACGAGCAATTTTTTCTTGAACGTTTTCAGCATATTTTCTAATGGTTTCCATAATGTTCAAGCCAAGTTCCTCATACAATGGAAGTGTATCTGGTTGCGCTTCAATGTATTCTGCACATTTTATAAATGCGTGAACAGAATCTTCTGAGTTCAGTGCAAACAAATTAAGAAAGGTAAGTTGTAAGTCTTTACTTAAAGTATTTGTTGTCTTTTCAGCCCAAGCGTGTGCTTGTTTATTGATTTTTGGTGTTAATTTTGCAAATGAATTTGCTGGAGCAGCCTGCACAGATAACATTACTTGCGATATAAGCGCCAGAGAAACAAAATATTTATTCATCGTGAACCTTCTTTTATGGTTGTGAAACTTCAGTTTGAGTGTACAGTTTTGTTGTTTGTAACATATGCTCAAATACATGATCAGGGCTAGGGAGTGTTGATTTGTATTCGTCAGGTAACATCCCATACATGCTAAACAATGTTGTTGTGTAACGTTTATCAAATGATGGCGACATAAGCTTGTTGTAGAGAATCATATAATATTCTTTATATATTTCCGCACCTGCATGAATAATTTGAGCGACATGATCGGATGTTTCATTAAGCGAATTGGTTACATTTTCAATAACAGTAAACAGTTCCGGATTGTTTTCTAAAATAATAGAAAGCGCAATAAGAGATTTGCTTTCTGCATCTTCTGCTGGTATCTCAACGGGCATTTTGCCTTCACTCATTCCCTTATGAAGTCGAGAAACACCTTGCAAATGCTGAATGCTATCATTAAAAACATCAGAGCTCTTTTTAAGTTGCAATGCTGTTTCATCAGCTTGTTTATCTGCCCATGAGCGTAATTTAATTTGTGCATCTAATTGAAGGGCTTCCAGAGCATCATCAATCATTTGTACTGTATTTTGGTTGTAATGGGTGATGCATGTGCTGAGTGTTTGATTGTAGATAGTGCGTGTACTTGTTACAAATGAAAGTCGTTCTATAAGAGTTTTGAGTGTTGCAAGATCTTCCGCGGGATTTTTATAAATATTGATGTTTACGCGGATTGCCCTATTTAATCGGGCGATTGGAGTGAAAAATTGTCTGATTTTTTCTTCAATGATAGAGTTTGCATATAAAAGATAGACAAGATTAGCAGTTATCTGCAGTTCTTGTGGGGACATGTGGTCAATATATGATGTTTGCCATGTGTGCAAATTTGTCGTTGTTAAAAAACAGGAAGAGAACGTAAAAATAAGTGATAGAAAATGCATTCGATTGGTTATCATAACAGATCCATTTTTAAAAAAGTGGTCGGGGTGGCCAGACTCGAACTGACAACCCCTCGCTCCCAAAGCGAGTGCGCTACCAATTGCGCCACACCCCGAATATTTCAAATATTTTAAAGATAAAAGTAATGTATATCTTTTTTTACTGATCTGCAAGTTATTTTTACGAATTTTTTGGGGTGAATGGTGGGGATCGAACCCACGACAACCAGAGCCACAATCTGGTGCTCTACCAACTGAGCTACATCCACCATAACAAAACCGAATAAGTGAAGCCTCTAATAACTTGTCCAACCTTTGATAAAAATGATCCGCCAGACGAAGCTTTATGCGTAATCTGGTTTTAAGTATACGGTTTTTGGGGCAAAAATCAAAAAAAACCTTACAATGAGCTTCTATGGGGTTTGGCGAACCCTCAAATATGTGTTATTATATACTAATGAGAAATTATACTGTGGGTTTTTTTAGTTAATTGGACAAAAAGTCATGAAAAACAAAATTGATGCGTTGAAGGGGCGCTGGATCAGTATTTTCGGAGCCCGTGAACATAATTTAAAAAATATTGATGTCAGCATCCCAAAAAACAAGTTAGTAGTGATTACAGGGCCTTCCGGGTCGGGTAAAAGCTCATTGGCTCTTGATGTTTTGTTTACAGAAGGAAAAAGACGTTATTTGGACTCGCTTTCTTCATATGCGCGCCAATTTTTGGGTGCAGCAAAAAAGCCAGATGTTGATCGTATTGATGGTCTCTGCCCTTCTATTGCTATTGAACAAAAGACGGTAGGATCAAATCCACGCTCAACTGTTGGTACTATTACGGAAGTATACGATTATTTCCGTATTCTTTTTGCTCGTATCGGTAAAGTTTTTTGCCCCAATTGTCGTTTAGAAATTAGAGCAGAATCGGCCGAAGCTATTTGTCAGATGCTGCACAAAGATTTTAATCTTAAAACAATTTCCGTATTGGCTCCGATTGTTCATGAGCAAAAAGGAGAATTTGTTCAGGAGTTGTTGCAGCTTTTTGAAAAAGGTTACTATCGCATTAAGATTGATGGAGAGCGTTATAAATTTAGATCAGCTGATGAAATCAAAAATCTTAATTTAAAAAAGACTTACAAACATACCATTGATGTTATTGTCGATTCTCTTGAAGTAAGTTCAGACGAAAGATCTCGTTTGCAAGAAGCTGTTGAGGCTGCATTTAAGCTAACCAACGGTAACTGTAAGATTGTCCTTCGACAGGCTCAGGACGAGCGGAGAGTGGAATATCTGTATTCATCTCATCGTATGTGTATTGCATGTTCACAATCAATTCCTGAATTAGAACCGCGTTGTTTTTCTTTTAATTCACCAATCGGTGCATGTAAAGGATGTGAAGGGTTAGGTACAATCAATGAGTGGCCATGGGCTGCTGGTGATAAAGATTCATGGAGAGCAGATTATCCTGAATTTTTTGGTGATAAGTATGCTGTTGTAAAAACGTGTGCCGAATGTAACGGCAAACGTTTGAATAAATATGCGTTAGCAGTGCTTATTGGTGGTAAAGATATTTGTGAATTGAGTGATTTATCAATTAAACAGTTATTAGCATTTTTTGATTTGCTTGTTCTGAATGCAACTGAATTGGAAATAGCACAAGGGCTTATTCGAGAAATTAAAAGTCGACTTACGTTTATTAATGATGTTGGATTATCGTATCTTACGTTAAACCGTACGGCGCGCACATTATCTGGTGGTGAAGGACAACGTATTCGTCTTGCTTCTCAAATTGGTTCGTCATTGAGTGGTGTTTTGTATATTCTTGATGAACCAAGTATTGGTTTGCATCAGAGAGACAACGATCGGTTAATTGAAACGCTTAAAACACTGCGCGATCAAGATAACACCGTTGTGGTGGTTGAGCATGATATGGATACTATTACACAATCGGATTACGTTATTGATATGGGGCCTGCTGCCGGAACATTAGGTGGGCAAGTAACTGCTGTTGGAACACCAACTGAATTAGCAAACAATAGTAATTCTCTTACTGGTGCATATTTGAGCGGTAAAAAATCTATAATAAGACCAAAACAATTGCGCGATCCGCAAGATTTTATTGTTTTGGAACACATTGATAAACATAATTTGAAAGATGTTACACTACGCATGCCGCTTGGTGTACTTTGTGGAGTGTCTGGTGTTTCTGGTTCCGGTAAAAGTACTTTGATTATGGATCAACTGGTTTCTGCTGTGAAGCGTGAATTTTCAGGTGGCTTTAAAAGAATTCGCAGAAATGCAACATTCGATGTTGGCAGCTTGCAAGGCGCTGAAACTCTTGAAAATATGGTTGTTATTGATCAAAGTCCTATTGGTCGTACGCCACGATCTAATCCTGCGACATATCTTGGTATTTTTGATGAAATGAGAAAATTATTTGCATCATTACCGGAAAGTAATGCACGGGGATATGCTGTAGGTAGATTTAGTTTTAATGTTGCTGCAGGACGATGCTTTGAATGTAGTGGCGATGGTGTTATAAAAGTGGAAATGCATTTCTTGCCCGAAGTAATTATGACATGCAAAGCATGTGATGGAGCTCGTTACAATAAAGAAACGTTATCTGTTCTTTATAAAGGTAAATCTATTGCGGATGTGTTGAATATGACAGTGTATGAAGCATTGTTATTTTTTGAACACCATAAAACAATTGCTAAGCGTTTGCAGTTACTATGTGATGTTGGTCTTGATTATATTAAACTCGGTCAGCCTTCAACAACATTATCTGGTGGTGAAGCGCAGCGAATAAAATTAGTTGATGAATTAGCAAAACGTGAACAACACACATTATATATTTTAGATGAACCAACAACCGGATTGCACAATAGTGATATTGAAAAATTATTAGTTGTTCTTAATCGCTTGGTTGATAAAAACAATTCTATGATACTTATTGAGCATAATCTTGATGTGCTTAAAACAGTAGATTACCTTATTGATCTTGGTCCTGAAGGTGGCGATGGTGGTGGGTACATTATTGCACAGGGTACTCCTGAGCAGGTTGCGCAGTGTTCAGAGAGTTATACAGGACAGTATTTGAAGCCATTCTTCTCAAAATAAGCATTCTATCCGACTCGTTGAGAAACTTATTAGTTTTGATATTCTGGAATAAGAGACAACAGAAGTTGTGTGTTTTGAAGTAGCTCAAGATTATAGAGGGTTGTATCGTGAAATATCAAAAATTACTGTTATTACCGATAGTTTTAGCTGTTTTTAGCAGCATCGCTCAAGATGCAAAGATTATTGAACAGGCAGCGGTTGATGCAAAGGCACTTGTTATAGAGGCAAAAATTACTCGCGATCGCCATATAGTCTATTGTTTAACTGCTCTTGGAGTTGCTCGTGAATTGTATCAATGGGTACCTTTGTTAAGAGATCTTTACGCCACAAATAATCCGCAAGTTGGTCCTGAACAAGAGAAACTTTCAATGTTGCAAGCTTTAAAAGCAGGTTTAAGTCATCTTTTTTATACTCAAGAAGGATGGGCTTCAATAGTTCAATCTGGTGTTGGTATTGGTGGGTTTATACTTGTTTCAAAAGTATGTGAAAAATTTGTCCATCCTGATACGATCCGTTGGTATATTCGTAACTATGCTCCTTATTATCTGACCATAAAAATGCTGAAAGAGTGTCTATCGGAGTTGCAGGATCCATCCATTAGTCAAGACCGGATCAATATGTGCAATGAGTTTGTACATCTATTATACGATCGTTTAGTGCGTCAGAGCGAAGCGGTCTGTGCTTATATGACATACAAGGCTAAATATCTTGATGATGAAGAAAGAGCTATTGCTGAGCGAGGGAAGAGTTTAATGATAAAATCTCAAAATACCTGGTTAGATCGTATTTTTGTCGAATTATCAGCATCTAGTCGCGATTATCAAAATATAAATACGCTTATTGCTGCTTATAAAGCGGATATTGCCCTCCAGATAAATCATTTTTCTGTTGTAGAAGGTGAATCGCAACATGATCGATCTATGACTGAGAAGCAAATAAAGGAATCTTTGAGTAAAATCAAACGACCTAATTAGTGTGTATTTAAAAGGTTTTCTTGTTAAATTATTGCATATTGAAAATATATTCTGCTATCCTAAAACGTGATAGATATACTTATCACTGCTTTAAGGAGGGTTTGTTATGAAAAACAAATTATATGCGCTTGCTACGGTAGCAATGCTTACTTCGATGTTTGCACTGTGTATTGTTGATCAATGTTATGACAATTCTTGTCTTGATGTTGCCACGATGGAAGCGGTTTCGTGTGACGATGGATCTTGTGAGGATACTGAAGAAGATGATACTATGTCCACACAAATCATTGATGCCGACTAAGGTTTAATTGAGTTGAAATTATAGAAAAGAGCTTTGTGAACAAACACAAAGCTCTTTTTTTGTTTTTAAGAATTAAGATTAAGATTAATCCCCAACTTAGCGTTGGAGATTAATAATTAAATTAAAAAAAATCATTTTTTTGAATATACTAAAGTGCACTATGATAAAAACACAAGAACATACACCATTAATGCAACAGTATCTTGATATTAAAATTGATTATTCCGATACACTTCTTTTTTTCCAAGTAGGTGATTTTTACGAACTTTTTTTTGATGATGCAAAACAAGCAGCAGCATTTTTAGGTATTGCGCTTACTGCACGAGGAAAAAATAAAGGCGAACCTATTCCATTGTGTGGTGTACCGATTCATGCAATTGATCATTATTTATCTAAATTGGTTAAAGGTGGATTTAAAGTTGCACTTTGTGATCAACTTGAAGATCCAAAACCAGGAACAATTGTTAAGCGTGGTGTAAAACAGGTTTTAACACCAGGAACATTAACTGATTCCAAATTATTAGACGACAGATCTGCATCATATCTTTTTTCATTCTACCCTGCAGGAGATTCGTGGGGATTAGTTTTTAGTGAATTATTAACTGCGCAAATTTTTGTAACAACAATTTCTGCTGGTGCAGAAAAATTATTAGAATCAGAATTAATTCGTTTCTTTCCTGATGAGATTTTAATTCCAGCAAATTCTCAAACAAAAGATTTGCAATCATATTTTAAGCGCTTGGGATATTTTACTACCGTTGTCCATAGTAACGAACAACAACAGCTTGAAAGTGATGCTGCGCAGTGGACAAAAAAACAGTTTCCACAAGCAACATGTGCGCAGCTAGAAGCGGATAAAGCGATGCGACAAGCTTTGTACTATTTTTATGCATACATGGCAAAGCATCAACGATCATCACTGGATCAGTTCAATACAATCTTTTTTTATAAGCCTGATGATTTTCTGATTATGGATGCGGCGACGCAACGTAATTTGGAACTGGTGAAAAATGCGCACGATGGCACCAGCAAAAATACGTTGTTTAGCGTGATGGATAAGGCAAAAACAGCAATGGGTTCTCGTATGATCAAAAAATGGATCTTACGACCGCTTGTTAAAAAAGAAGCGATAGTGCAGCGTCAAGATGTAATTGCGTTGTATTGTACCGATATTACATTGGTTAACACTCTAGAACAACTACTACTTGCCGTTGGCGATTGTGAACGCGTGATAGGGCGTATTGCACTGCAGCGTGCATCATTGTTTGATTACATTGCATTATCACGCATGCTTGTTATTGTTCCACAACTGAAAAGCACTATTTTTCATCATAAAAATGTTTTATTGATGCGTGTTATTGCAGATCACTTGGGGGAATTTCAAACATTATCACAATTATTGTTGCAAGCATTACATGATGAGCCATCTGCAGATACAATCATCAAAGAAGGATTTGATGAAAAACTTGATCATATGCGAATGTTAATAAACAACAGTAATGAGCGTATTACTGATTTGGAAATTGCTGAACAAAAAACGACGGGAATCAATTCGTTAAAAATTCGTTATAATGCAATTCAGGGATATTATATTGAAATAACGAATGCACATTTATCAGCAGTTCCTGAGCGGTATCGTCGTTTACAAACATTAGTAGGACGCGAGCGATTTATTACTACTGAATTACAGAATTTGCAATACGGAATTGAAGCTGCTCGCAAAGATATTGTGAATTACGAAACAGCGCTTTTTGATAGTATAAAAAATGAAGTTGCACAACATATTGCCTTACTACGAAAATCAGCCCACGCTATTGCGCATATTGATGCATTACTATCACTTGGGCACTTAGCATATGATAATGGCTATGTGCGTCCTGAATGTAATGAAAATCGTGATATTGTGATTGTTAAAGGTCGTCATCCCGTTGTTGAACAAGTATTGTCTAATACTTTTATCCCCAATGATACGTATTTAACTGATGAGCAATCGTTGTGGATTATCACGGGTCCAAATATGGGTGGGAAATCTACCTATTTACGCCAAGTTGCTTTGATGTCTGTTATGATGCACATAGGTTCATTTGTGCCGGCAAAAAGTGCTAATATTGCTCTGTTGGATCGCATTTTTACGCGCCTTGGAGCAAGTGATAACGTTGCCGAAGGCAAAAGTACCTTTTTGGTGGAAATGGAAGAGACAGCAATGATATGCACCCAAGCAACCGCAAAAAGCTTGGTTATTTTGGATGAAGTTGGGCGTGGAACAAGTACCTTTGATGGATTGGCAATAGCTCAGGCGGTTGTTGAGTATATTTTTACTAGTATCGGCGCGCGATGCTTATTTGCGACACACTACCACGAATTGACCTATTTGCAGCAGACCTTTCCAGGAATTACTGTGTATCAGGCAGCAAGCAAAAAAACCAGCAGTGGCATAATTTTTCTCTATACCATCATACAAGGAGTTGCTGATGGTAGTTTTGGTATTGAAGTTGCCAAGTTAGCTCATTTACCAGCAGCGGTGATTAAGCGGTCGTGTGTGTTAGTCGAGTCTTTTGCCCATGGGGGTGAGCGGATTGTTCCTGTGGTCAAAGAAATTGATGATCAAGGTGATATGTGGGGAGAAAATAGAGCACTCAAAGAGGAAAATCGGCGATTACAACAGGAAAATGATAAGGTCCAGCGCATGATTGCTCTGTTTGAAGGTGTTGATTTTGACTCCTTGTCACCGAAAAAAGCGTTTGATTTACTGTGGGAATACAAGGAACTATGAAAGTGTATCTTTTTGCTGGACGGTAGGGGCTTTTTTTGTTATAGTTTGAATAATAAAATAGCTCAATTTCAATTCCATTTTTATCCCTAATTTCGAATCTTAATTGGGGTCCCCATGTGAAAAGTAATGAAACATGGGGTTAAATTGAGCACCCATACGGAGAAAATTTCGATATGGGCGTGGTTAAATTAAAGTTATAGTCTAGGGAAAATCGGATGGTACAACAAGAAAAATACGGTAAGTACGCGATATTTGCAAACGGCGGCAAACAATATCAGGCTATTGAAGGCCAAACTATTGCTCTTGAAAAAATAGAGGGTGAAGCTGGTGATAAGATTGAATTAGGTTCAATTTTGTTCCGTAAGTTGGATGAAGGTAATTTTGAAATTGGTCAGCCTTTTGTAGATGGCAAAATTGTTGCTACAATCGTTAAGCAAACCAAAGATCCTAAAGTGATCGTTTTCAAATTTAAAAGACGTAAAAAAGTACGCGTGAAAAACGGACATCGTCAACCAAAAACTGTTGTGCGTATCGAAATGATAGCATAATATTTTTCAGTTGGTGGATGAAAAATTAAGAGGCCTTAAATGGCCTCTTTTTTATAGCTTAGCTAATTTTTCCAAATTCTTATTGGGCCCTGCGCAAACAAGTTTATCCAATTCTTTTACTATGTAATCAGGGCCTATTGAAATAATTTTTTCTTCTTCTTTTTTGCCAATGCAGTGAACATCATAATTATTAAAAAGATCTAACTCTTGAATACTTTTGCCAACAAATTGTTGCGGTGCGGTAATATTTGTTACGCAGAAGTTTTTTGCTAAACGTGTAACATCCATAAATGGTGAACTAAGATTATCTGCAAGACGAATACCAATTTCTTTTTCTGGTAAAATGACGCGATCTGCGCCAACTAATGTTAATATCTCTTTATTCAGATCATCAATTGCGCGTGTAATGACGTAGGGAGTTTTAAGATGTTTTTTGAGTAGTGCAGTAATTAAAATTGATTGTGTGCTATCTTCACCCATTGCAACAATGACTGTATCAATTTCGTCAACACCAATGCTGCGCAATGATGCTTCATCGTTTACGTCCATAACAATTGCATGCGCAACAGAATCGCGAATTGAAGCGACAATTGATTCATCGCTATCAATTGCTAATACTTCCATTCCATTTTCTGATAACACTGTTGCTACTTGATAGCCAAATCGTCCCAGTCCAATGACACAAAATTTCATGTGGTTCCTTGTAATTTCATTATCCAAGCATTACTCGTTCTTCAGGATAGGAAAATTCAATAGTTTCTTTTCTTGCTCTCAATTTAAGGCCTAAAATAAAGGTGAGTGAACCGATACGGCCGATAAACATTGTTGCCATAATAAATAATTTACCAAAATCAGATAGTTTTTCTGTTCCTTTAAGAGAGAATCCTACATTGCTAAATGCGGAAATTGTTTCAAAAAATATATCCAAAAAGTTCCAACTTTTTTCTGTTATCAGCAAACAGAATGTAGTGAATAAAATCCATCCAATACTGAGCGATATGATTGCAATTGCTTTGTATACTTGATCAAACGGTATTTGTCGTTCAAATGCATCAACTGATGATCTACCATTAATTGCTGATCTGATTGTGCTTAAAAAAAGAACAAAAGTAGTAATTTTTATACCACTTCCCGTTGAACCTGGAGCTGAACCGATAAGTCCAATAAGCATGATGAAAAAAATTGTTGCGCTATGAAAGTCAGTTAAATTTGCAAGAACGAATCCACAACTTTTGAATGATATTGCATGGAAAATAGCATTGGCACATTTGAGTGGTGCAGAAAGGTTGTGCAAGGTATTACCATTTTCTAGTGCTAAAAATACGACAGTTGCTACTACAAGTAAAACAGCGGTGCCATATAAAATAATTTTGCTGTGTAAAGAGAATCGGTAAGATTTTTTTGAGAAAAAATAAGCATGGCCACGTAACATAATTTCGTGCCACGTGATAAATCCTAGACCACCAAAGAATGTTAAAATGCTTGTTGTTGCAAGAAAGATATAATTGGTAGCGTAGTGCTGCAAGTTTTGATCTGTTAGAAAATGAAAGAATGATATTCCTGCATTACAAAAAGCTGATATTGAATGGAAAAATGAATAAAAAACTGCGCTATGCAAAGGATATTCTGTTTTAAATATTGAAAAAAAACATAATGCGCCAATAACTTCAAGGGTTAATGTTGAAGCAAACGTAAAGATTAGTATTCTTTTTATATTGTCCCATGAATCAAGTTCAAACAATTGACCTGCCATAAACCGTGTTCCTAAGCCAAGATCAATAAACAGTGAAATAATAAAGAGACTCATGGTTGCAAGTCCCAGAGCTCCGATTTGAATGAGTCCCAAAATGACTGCTTTGCCAAAAAAGGTAAAATTATTTAGTGGGATAGTAAAAAGTCCCGTAACACATGTTGCAGATGTTGAAGTGAAAAATAGGTCAATGGCTGACATTGGCTTGATATGTGCTATTGGCAATGCAAGCAATAGCGCTCCGCACACAATAAGTACGAAAAATGAAAAAAGAATAATATGTGCAGGAGATATATCAATTAATTTGTTCTTACTCATAAATACCTAACAAGACATTTTTGAGTTCGTATCCTTCGACAAGCTCAGGACGAACGGATTTTAAATTTAACATAAAATGAATCGATTTATTTATATTTTTTATTTCATCTATATTGTTTTTTATTCTATTCCGTTCGTCCTGATACTTCATCAGGCTCAGTAGTAAACGCTACGCTCAGTATACTTCACGTGATTTTTCCAATCCCGTTCGTCCTGATGCTTCGTCAGGCTCAGCAGTAAACGTTGCGCTCAGTACCTCGCGAGATTGTTCCAATCCCGTTCGTCCTGAGCTTGTCGAAGGATACGAACGCATTTGTTTATGATTTATGTTTTAACATGTTAATAAGATATAATTCAACTTTTTCAATATTAATACGTTCTTGCTTGAGAGTATCGCGATCGCGAACAGTAACACAATTGTCATTTAAGCTGTCAAAATCATACGTAAAGCAAAGTGGTGTACCAATTTCATCTTGCCGGCGGTAGCGCTTACCAATTGATCCAGATTCATCAAATTCTACTTGGAAGCCTGCAAGAGCTATGTTGGTATAAAGTTGCTTCATGTTATCACTTAATTTTTTTGTCAGTGGCAAAAATGCGGCTTTAATTGGTGCAATTGATGGGTGCAATTTGAGTACTGTGCGTTCTTCTCCGCCTAATGTATCAACATAATATGCATCAAAAAGTAAAGTTAAGAATAGGCGATCAGTACCAACTGAACATTCTATAACATTAGGCATAAATGATTTTTGTGTTTCTTCATCAAATACTGATAAATCTTTTCCAGAATGCTTGCTGTGTTGTGA
The DNA here is from genome assembly GCA_035288105.1 of Candidatus Babeliales bacterium. Classification (NCBI taxonomy): domain Bacteria; class Candidatus Babeliae; order Candidatus Babeliales; species Candidatus Babeliales bacterium. The sequence goes on along the minus strand of DATEAY010000077.1, from coordinate 10,345 downwards.
TAAGTCAAAATCGCCACGGTGTGCAATTCCTTCGAGTTCTTTCCAGCCAAATGGATATTCGTATTCAACATCACTTGTGTTCGATGAATAATGCGAAAGTTCATCTTTTTCATGTGCTCGTAAACGAATGTAATTGGTATTGATGCCAATTGTTTTGTAAAATTCAAGGCGCTTTTTGCACCAATAATCAAAATATTCGTTGGAACTTTCTGGAGTGCAGAACCATTCCATTTCCATTTGTTCAAATTCTCGCATGCGGAAAAGGAACTGTTTTGGTGTAATTTCGTTGCGGAAAGATTTACCAATTTGTGCAATACCAAACGGTATTTTTACGCGGTTTGAGGACATTACGTTTTTAAAATTAATAAAAATAGCTTGGGCGGTTTCGGGGCGAAGATATGCAACTGCACTGTGATCTGCAACGGCGCCAAGTTGTGTTTTAAACATCATGTTAAATTGTCGCACTTCAGTCCATGCTTTTTTGCCGCAACTTGGGCAAGGTCCAGTGATATCAATGTCAGGATCATCTGCACGGAAACGTTTTTTACAGTTGGTGCAATCAATCATAGGATCGTGGAAGTTATCAACGTGACCTGATGCTTTCCAGATAGCTTCTGGTCCAAGGAGAGACCCTTCTAAAAAGAAAATTGTTTTATCGGGAGACATGATAGATTTTGACCAAGCGTTTCTGATGTTATTTTTGAGTACTGTGCCAAGAGGGCCAAAATCATAAATACCATTCAAACCACCATAAATTTCTGATGATTGGAATACAAAACCGCGTCTTTTACACAGTGCAACGATGTCTTCTAGTGTTGGTCTTTGGGATGACATAACATGTGTCCTTTAATTTTTTATTCGTTCGTATCCTTTTCTCCCCACATTCCATTTCATTCTACACGGGGACCCCGGCGTAGAGGAACGGAGCTGGGGATCAAGCCATATCGAACACCGTATTAATAATACTAGGATAGCTGCTTAGCGATATTTTGACAAATTCATTAGTTTTATGGAGTGCTTGTCTGGTTTTGTTTTTGTCCATTATGTTATACACTATCCTTCGACGAGCTCAGGATGAGCGGGAGTATGTATGCATCATCTAAGTAAAAAAGGTTATACCGCATGTCAGTTAAGAACAGTGTAGTAATGAGTGTATTGATAGGAATTATTCTCTTTTTTAGTACATTTGTTTTGTTTTTGTACAGAAATCAACTTCGGCTTGAAAGCCAGTGGGAACAATCTCAGCAAAAAACGCTTTTCAATCCCATAAATCAAACCAATTCCCATGTTGTTGAAAGTTTTGTTTCTAGTGCCCAATTATGGCGACCTGTTCAGGATCGTATTCGTGATACCGTTGTACAACTTTTTGTGCAAATTTCAGCAATTGATCTTTTAGAACCATATAAAACTCCTCAACAAGGCACTGCGTGTGGTAGTGGTTTTTTTATTAATGACCAAGGTTATTTAATCACCAATGCGCACGTAGTTAATTCTGCAAAATCGGTGTGGGGACAAGTTCCTTCATTGGGCAAGCGCATTATTGATATGGAGGTTGTGGGAATAAGTTTTGAACGTGATTTAGCATTGTTACGAGTAACAGAAGAAAGTCGTGAGCTTATCACCAAGGAGTTGGGTGGCATTCCTTATTTACCACTGGGTGATTCTGATCTAGTTCGCCGTTCTGATGAAGTTTTGGCGGTGGGGTATCCATTGGGACAACAATCGTTCAAGAGTACCAATGGTATTATCAGCGGTCATGAGCATCATTTAATTCAGATGAGTGCACCGATTAATCCAGGTAGTTCCGGTGGGCCGTTACTTAATGTGCGTGGTGAAGTTATTGGTGTCAATTCATCAGGTGTTACTGAAGCGCAAAATGTTGGATATGCTATTCCGATTAATACACTCAAAACAATTTTGAATGATTTGTATGAAGTTAAAATATTACGCAAACCATTCTTGGGTGTACGGTTTAATAATAGCACCGAAAGCTTAACCAAATTTTTAGGCAATCCACTTCCCGGTGGTTGTTACGTTATCGAAACAGTCAAAGGAAGTCCACTGGAAAAGGCAGGTGTTATGCGTGGTGATATGATTTATGAAATTAATGGACATTCCGTTGATATGTACGGTGATATGAGTGTGCCATGGAGTGAAGATAAAATATCCATAGTTGATTACCCGTTGCGTTTATCAATTGGTGATACGGTGACTATTGGTGTATATCGTAAGGGACAAAAAAAGATATTTAGCGTAAATTTTAGTTTGGCAGAACCACAAGCAATTCGTTCTGTGTATCCTGGTTATGAACCAATTGATTATGAAATTTTTGGTGGTATGGTTGTGCAAGAACTTAACGTTAATCACGTACGTATGTTGGGTGATCATGCTCCTGGTTTGCGTAAATATGGCGAATTAAAATATCAATCAGAACCGGTACTTATTATTACACATGTGTTTCCTGATTCTCAGTTGTATCGTGGTCGCAATATGCCGCTCGGTGCAACATTACATGAAATTAATGGCACAAAAGTAAAAACACTTGATGATTTTAGAAGTGTGGTAAAAAACGGTGCAACACAAGAATATTTGACTATTTCAGCAGCTGATAACGTGACACGTGCAGCAGAAACAATTTTCGTGGTGTTGGAAATGCAGAGGGTTGTTGAAGAAGAGCAACGACTTGCGCGTGATTACCGGTACCAATTATCTGAGACTGCAAAAGAGGTCCTACGCCTTGCTAATGCAGGAAAATCATTGAATAGCTAGGGTCAGCATGTTGAGAAATAGGCTATAGAGGCAATGATCGAATAAAAATATGCTAATCTTATAGTCGACTATGCATTTAGCATATTTTTACAACAAAAAAGCTTTTAATTTACGTAAATTATATGCTAATCTTATAGTCAGGTATAAGATTAGCATATAATTTTTAAGGGCTAAAAAATGTTTACACGTGAATTGATCAGTACTTTGATGCGTTTTTCAAAGTTTCCCGTAGTGGCAATTTTGGGGCCTCGACAGTCTGGAAAAACAACCTTGGCCAAGAGTGTCTTTAAAAATCATACATTTCTCAATCTTGAAAGTCCCCACATCCGAGAACTTGCTATTAATGACCCGCTCGCCTTTTTGCGTGAGAATGAAAATGAGTTTGGTATTATTTTGGATGAATTTCAGTATGCCCCACAAATCCTTTCCTACATACAAGTTGAGAGTGATGAGAAAAAAAGACCGGGGTATTTTGTTCTCACGGGATCACAGAATTTTTTAACGAATGAAGCAGTTACTCAATCTTTAGCCGGACGAGTTGGCATTGTAACGTTATTGCCACTCTCTATACAAGAATTAAAAGATAATGATTTGTTGCCAGAAAACGTGAATGAGGCCATTGTTAATGGTGGGTATCCACGGCTTTATGCAGAGAGCTTTTCCACGCTTGAACTATATCCTTCCTACATCCATTCATATATTGAGCGTGATGTACGGCAGCTCATTAATGTTGAGAATTTGCGAACATACCAAAAATTTATGCAGCTCTGCGCGGGGAGAGTTGGGCAACTTTTGAACATTGCTGATATTGCGACTAATTGCGGAGTTAATCGCAGTACTGTAGAAAGTTGGATTTCAATTTTAGAAGCGAGCTATGTTATTTTTACACTTAAGCCATATTGGGAAAATTTTAAAAAACGTGCAACAAAAATGCCGAAAATATATTTTTATGATACCGGTGTGGCATGTTCATTACTTGATATTAATACGCCAGCGCAACTTGCGCTGAGTCCTTTTCGTGGTCCTTTGTTTGAATCATTCATCATATCTGATTTACATAAACAATATTTTAATATGGGCCGTCGTCCACCATTGTATTTTTGGAGAGACAACAATGGATACATTGAAGTAGATTGCCTTGCGAATATTGGTAACAATTTGATTCCTATGGAAATTAAATCAGGAGAGACGGCAAATTCTGATTTTTTCAAAGGTATTGGAAAATGGAATGAGTTGGCTCAAACAGATCCAAAAAAAGGATATGTTATTTATGGTGGTCAGTATTCCCAAAGTACAAACGATGGAAAACTGCTTGGTTGGAAAGGTGCTGGCAGTTTAATGGCAGAATTAGAAAAATAGCTTGAGTTAAAAAGACAACAAGCCCCACAATTTTGTAGGGCCTGTTTTTTTAATTAAGAAAGGCGTTTATTTGGAATAGCGCATAAGGAATGGGATAACGGTGTCGGGTGTTAGTGAAACTGAATTGATTCCTGTTTTTATCAAAAATTCTGCCAGTTCTGGAAAATCTGATGGAGCTTGTCCGCAGATACCAATATACGTACCAATTTTATTAGCTGTGGTGATCGCTTTAACGAGCATTTTTTTGACTGCAGGATCGCGTTCATCAAAAATTGGACTGATTAATGCAGAATCGCGATCAATGCCAAGTGTTGTTTGTGTAAGATCATTTGATCCAATTGAAAAACCGTCAAAATAATTGCTAAATTCCTTGATGAGCATAACGTTTGATGGTAATTCACACATCATGATTACTTCCAAGCCATTTACTCCGCGCTCTAATCCATTGTTGCGCATTTGCGTAATAACACTTTCTGCTTCTTTGAGTGTGCGGACAAAAGGAATCATTAACTTTACGTTTGTCAGTCCCATTCTTTCGCGAACAATTTTCATAGCTTCGCACTCGAGCGCAAATGCATCTTTGTAACGTTCGTGATAATAACGTGAAGCACCGCGAAATCCGATCATGGGATTTTCTTCAATTGGTTCAAAATATGATCCACCAATCAAGTCATAGTATTCATTACTTTTAAAATCAGAAAAACGAACAATGATAGGACGCGGATAAAACGCTGCTGCCATCATACCAACTGCGCATGCAAGTTGTTCAACAAAAAATTCTATATTGCTTGTGTATGCAGCTGTTGTGCGTTCAATTTTTTCTGTGATGTTCGGATCAGTAATTACTTCGGGATAAATGAGTGCCATTGGATGTATTTTGAGTGCATTAGTAATGATAAATTCTAATCGTACCAAACCAATTCCTGATGTTGGTAAAAAAGATGTTTTGAATGCGCTATCAGGATCGGCAATGTTAACCATGATGGGCACTGGTGGTGTAGCGATGTTGTCTAAATGTACTTCTGCTACACTAAAGGGGATGAGTCCATCATACACATAACCAACGGTACCATTACTGCAATCGAGTGTTACTTTTTGACCAGTTACTATTTTTTCTGTGGCGTTTTGTGTGCCAACAATTGCGGGAATACCGAGTTCTCTGCTGACAATTGCTGCATGACATGTTCTACCACCTTGATTAGTAATAATTCCTGCAGCTTGCTTCATAGCAGGAACCCAATCCGGATTTGTCATATCAGTAATAATAATATCTGTTGCGTTGATGTGATCAATTTCTTCCACAGAATTAATAATACGTGCAATTCCACTGGCAATTTGTTGTCCAACACTGATTCCTTCAACAAGAATATTTTCTGCCAATGTTGCACGATTTCCATTGAGCGTATAAAGAAGGAGAGTGTTTTTTTGTTTACCAGCATGTACTGTTTCGGGGCGTGCTTGAACAATATATATTTTTCCATCAATGCCATCTTTTGCCCATTCAATATCCATTGCAGTCCAGTTGCAATTACGCTTTTTGTACTGTTGTGAATAATGTTTTTCGATAGTTACAACCATGCGAGATAATTCAAGAATTTCGTCATTTGTTAAACAATAATATATTTGATCTTGTTGTGATACAGGAACAGTTGCAATGAGGTTATCTTCTTGATCGCTATAAATAATTTTTATTGATTTACGACCAAGTTGTTTTTTGATGATTGGTGCAAATCCTTGTTCTAATGTTGTTTTGTGTACAATGTATTCATCAGGAGTAATTGTGCCTTGTACAATTGCTTCACCAAGACCATAGGAGCCGTTAATAACAACAACGTCAGTAAATCCACTTTCTGTATCGAGGGAGAATGCAACACCAGAGCACGAAAGATCGGAGCGTATCATTTTTTGAATACATACTGAAAGTGCAACTTCTAACTGATCAAAACCTTGCTCTTTACGGTAAGCGATTGCGCGGTCGGTAAAGAGCGAAGCGATACATTTTTTGTAATACGTAAGGACATTTTCTATTCCTTGCACATGTAAGTATGTATCTTGTTGTCCTGCAAAAGAAGCATCGGGAAGATCTTCTGCTGTTGCTGATGAGCGCACGGCAACATCACAATATTGTTCATTATATTGATTTGAAAGATCTTGATATGCTTGCGTGATTTCATCTGCAAGATCAGTTGGTATGTGCCCGTTTTCAATACGTGCACGTATTTCGGCACTCACTTTTTTGAGATTTTTTAAATCATTGATATCAGTAATGTGATTGGTGAGTTCTGTGATCTGTGTTAACAAGTTATTGTGATTGATGTAACGCGCATATCCATCAACGGTAACGGCAAAACCATGAGGAACTCTGATTCCTTCAGAACTGAGAGCGTTGATCATTTGTCCGAGTGAAGCATTTTTTCCACCGACAAGGGGAAGATCAGAAAGAGATATGTCTTTAAGAAAAGTAATATACCGGTATTGTGTCTGTGCGCAATGGAATACGCACAATAATAGGATTGCTATAAAATAGCGCAATGCTTTCATAGAAGGAATCCTTTTTAAATTTTTATCATCATGGATATTACCCTGTATGGTAATAAAGGCGGTGAACAAAAACAATGGTTTGTTTTTTTACGGGGTGAGGTTGTTGACTTTGTTAGTAAATTGTGGTCAAAATTCAGTTTGATTGAGTGACATGAAGTAGTTTAGAGCATTTTTTTTTATAAAAAATGTTAATTTTTTTGTTAATATCCGCATAATGATTACTGTATAGTGGAAGTAAAATTGTAGATATATACGATTAACAGGTGGGGTATGGCTAAAATAAAAAAACGTCTTGATGTTAGGTTGCAAGAATTGTTACCGGAACATGATGAACGACATATCCAAAGTTTGATTATGCAGGGAAAAGTTTTTGTTGATGATGAAAAGGTTACAAAACCGGGAACACAAGTTACTAACGATGCAAAAATTACGTATTCTATTGAAGAACAAAAGTTTGTCAGTCGTGCTGGTTTAAAATTGGAAAAAGCGCTTGATCATTTTAAAATTGATGTAAAGGACTTAATTGTGCTTGATGCAGGCATTTCAACAGGTGGTTTTACAGATTGTTTACTGCAGCGTGGTGCAACAAAAGTGTATGGTATTGATGTTGGTTATGGCGATGTGCACGATAAAATTCGTAAAGATGAACGACTTGTTTTATTAGAAAAAACAAACTTACGAATTTTAGAAACTGTTGGTGAATTGGTTGATGTGATAACACTTGATTTGTCATTTATCTCTGTGTTAAAAGTTATGCCAACGGTGTGCAAGGTTTTAAAAAAAGATGGCAAACTGATTGTGCTTATAAAACCACAATTTGAAGCAAGTAAACATGAAATAGGTGCTGGCGGTATTGTGCGCGATGATCACATTCGGCAAGCAATTGTTGATGTAGTTGTTGATGGAATTAAAAGTTATGGTTTTGATTGTGTTGGAGTAATTGAATCGCCTATTTTTGGTGCAAAAGGAAATAAAGAATTTTTAGCGTACTTTGCGCGGAAGGTTAACGCATGATGCAGAGAGTAATGATCGCATACATTATGATTTCTTTTTTTCAGATAAGTCATACAATGGATCAGAACCAACAACAAGAAGACAAGTTATGTTTAGAGTTGATTCCTGCAAATCAATTGCATGAATATTTGTTAAAACCTGTGGTATACAAAGAGACAGAGTCATGCTATAGGGATGGCACTTTAGGTCAACAGATTGCAGGAAGTAATTATTATAAAGTATATATTGGAAATGATTCAGGAAGTGGTATATGCGTTCCCAGCAATAAGATTTACAAACGATTGTCTGAAAACAGTATAAAAAAGAAATAACCGCGCAATTGTTTTACGCGGTTATTGTTTGTAGCAATTTTTTATTGTTATGTAGAGCAATGTCGATTGTTTCTATTGCTTGAAATTCATGTTCTTTATTATCAATTACGTGAAGTATTTTATTAAGATCATTTGCAAGTTCAAGTAATTTTCTTTGTAGTTTCTCTTCTTTTGCAACAATTGCAGCTGATCCGATTGGTCCCAGCAACATGACACCAGGAGAATTGGTTTTGTATTTTTCTTCGATAATGGCGAGCCTGTTTTTCATGTCAGCAATAGCTATCGCAAATTCAGCTCCATGAACAAGATGTTGTTCCAAAAAGTGCAATTGCCGTTGTGCGGTATAAATTTGATCGATAAAGTTACGATCAAGTTCGTGCACAATCGATTTTTTGTGAGCATGTATGAATGAAATAGTGCGTTCAAATGCTGTTTTTACCAAAAAAAACAGTGCGCAGAGCAATAAAATGTCTCTCATTCTACTAAAAAATGAATAATGCATAGGTAAACCCCCCTTAGGTTTATATCTTTTTATCCTATTTTCAGGGTAACATTGATAGTTGTATTGGTCAAAAGGGTCTATTTTACTGGTCAAATCACGTTTTTTATGATACAAATATGATGAACATTGAAATATATGCGCCTGACTTTTAACCCACCTCCATAAATTGCGGCGGGTACCCTTGAAGACATAAGAAGATAAGTTTGATATTATATAGCAATTAGAACGCGCCCGTAGCTCAGTTGGATAGAGCTTCTCTAGCCCAACCCTCGTTAACTGCGGTCGGGCACCCATTTTAAGAATGGAAAAAAATTCCGAAAAAGACACAAAAATAGCAAGTTTGATAGAATAGAGTAAAAATTATGCGCCCGTAGCTCAGTCGGATAGAGCGCCTGACTTCGAATCAGTAGGTCGCAGGTTCGAATCCTGCCGGGCGCGCCAAACTTGATGATCGGTACAATCCAGTATCAAATCAAACGGTTTGGCTGCGTTGAATACAAGGTTTTTGCCACTTAGGCGTAGGTTCGATAGTGTAAGCTTGATAAGTTGCCGTTTTTCTTCAACTTCAGAACTTTTGAATAAATCATAGGCTCGGATGGATAGATCCAGTATATATTTTGCCGTAATATAATAGTTATCTTCGGCTTCTTGCAATTTACTCAGTTGGAGGTTCACTGTACCGAGTTTGTCTCGCAGTGAAATATAAAATCTGTCATAGTCGCTTTCAGTAATTCTCATCTTCAATTTATCCATATACAAATTATCGAGCATTCTCGTGATTTCTTTATGTTCTTTGGTGAGCTTATCAAAATGCTCATTATGGAATTCAATTTTGTTTTGATGAACAGAATTAAGCGTTTCAACAATTTGTTCTAAAATATCATTTGGTATTTGCATCTTCTGAAACACTGCTTCTAATTGTCGGGTTATTTCTTCCTCACGAACCCATTCAGCGCCATGTTTGCCATTGTATTGAGTGCAATGGTAATAAACATGGCCTTTGTGTTTTTCTGGCGTGATTGCAAGGTTGCAATCGTCACAACGGATAAGGCCACGATAAATATATGGTTTGCCAGCATATTTTACTGGTTTTTTATTAAAGCTTGCTTTCACTTCTTGTACCTGATTAAAAAGGGTGGGCGTTATAAGGGGTGGGTATTTATGAGGGTATTCTTTGTTGTTGCATACCATGATGCCATAATAAAATTTGTTTTTAAGCACCCAGTCTAATTTACCTGTTGACCAAGCAAGATTATATTCAGTATTCATTTTTTGGCAAAGGAGATTTAAAGAAAATGCTCCTGTTGCATATAATTCAAAAAATTTCTGTAAAACTTGTGCATTGTATTCATCAACAAGAACGGTGGCTTTGCCATCAATAGTGGCATTTTTATAGCCAAAAGGAGCCTTGCCAGCCCACTCACCTCTTTGCCATTTTTGTTCAAGAGCACGTTTAACGTTATCGCTTATGGCATCTGAATAATATTTGGCTAATCCAAGGCTGATACCAAAGTGGAATTTTTCTGCAGCAGAAATTTTACTGTTAAGAATTTGGCCATCGGAGGTGAAGTGCAATTCTAGTTCATCACGCAATGCTTTGTCGTACAAATAAGAAACACGCTTATCAAAAATATTACGCGATAAACGGTCGACTTTATCGCAGCAAATAGCGATTTTTTCTTTTTGTTCAAGGATAAAACCAAAAATAGGTTCATTCAAGTTTGAAGTGCGACTATCTCAGCGCCAAACGCCTCGGCGGCTGACCTAAAACCTAGGCACTTCCTTGGTAAATTATTTATCTTTGTTTCAATCCGGTCTAACTGATCCTCAGTTAAATCCTTAAGCGGTA
>DATEAY010000076.1 GCA_035288105.1 Candidatus Babeliales bacterium | reverse complement strand
AAGCATATCCTTCTATGCTTAACTATGCCAGCCCCTATTTTTTTAACAAGCAATACATATATGAAAAACTTTTATAAATTATCAGAGCATAGTACTCTTTTTATATAAAATAGAATGTAATTATCTTACACGTTCAAGGAGATGGAATTATGAAAGCACTATTACTACTCATGGCACTCATTAGTTTCACCACACTACACTGTGCATGTACAACTAAAAACCTCAAAGTAGGCGGTAAAGCCCCCGATTTTGAATTGCTCAACCAAAATGGAGAGATTGTAAAACTCTCTGATTTTAAAGGTAAAAAAGTCGCGCTCTATTTTTATCCAAAAGATGATACACCGGGATGTACACAACAAGCGTGTAGTTTACGTGATAGTTTTGAATTGTTGCGTGAAAATGGCATCACTATTCTTGGATTAAGTAAGGGATCGGTTAAAAGCAAACAAAAATTCATTGCAAAACAGCGTCTCAACTTTCCATTGCTTATTGCAACAGAAGATGTTCTGAAAGCCTATGGTGTAAATACTGGATTACTGCGACTGTACATGCCAAAACGACACACATTTTTAATTGATGAAAATGGTATTATTGTAGCCATTATTGAAAAAGTTGATACAAAAAATCATGCACAACAAATACTCAATGCATTCCATGCAGCAAGATAACTCCGTAATTAAAAAATTAACCTCTATTCCGCTCGCCCTGAGTTTTTTTGCTTGCAAAAAAGTATCGAAGAGTGCATCCTTTTCCGCCATCCTTCGATACACCCCTTGCGGGGCACTCAGGACGAACGGACGACGACAAGCAAATTCACAATGAGCACGTTTGTAAGAATCTACTGTATATCGTTACTCAGTTTCTTCCACATAAGCTTTGTGCAAACAGACTCAAAGCTTATGACATTGAGCGCAACTGATACCAGTAATGATACCAAAGAGATCACCATTACGTTTATCGTTCCCGAAAAAGATTTTATCTATAAAGATTTTATTACCTGCTCTGTGCATGAACCCACCGTTATTCTATCCCCATGGAAAGCAAACAAACAGAGTATCAGCCATTATGACCCATCATTCAAAGAAACAAAACAGGTTTTTAATGAAACATTTTCTGTTTTCATGACGGCAACAACAAAAAAATATAGTCCCGATCCTGTGTATTTGTATTGTAGTTATTACCGACGATCAGAGAAGAAAATAAATCATACCCTTTTTACACTTTTTTTTCCCCAACCAGTACAACAGAGTGAATCGGTAGATGAGGATGTTCTCGAAGTACCAACACATACTACGCATCAAAAAAACATCTTTCCTTATATAGCATCCATAGATGATTATTTTTTTACTGCACTTTCCATGGTTCACAGTTTTGTTGGTTCACTCAAAACTGATTACAAAAAATATGTGTTCGCGCTTATAGCACTCATGATTCTTCTTGCTTCTCTTTCTTATCTTTTTAAAGAACAGTTACAAAAACAAAAAAAACTGAACGAATTGATTGAAGTACTATTTTCACTGCTCATTGTATCAGGCACAACGTATGCACTCGTGTATCTCTACACAATAAGCACTCCACTTATTACCATGGCTATGGCATGTAGTTGTACTTCAGGCGCCGGTTTTTTTTACATAAAAAAGAGTACGAAGCTCCACTCTGGATATCTTCGCACTCTTTGTACTTTTATTGGCATGCTCTGGATTATTGGCGCACTGTTTTTATCATTCAAAGCGTTACAATACGCTGATGACCAATTTCACTTTTTGTAGAATTTAATTTTTAGTTCGTTTCCTTCGACAAGCTCAGGACGAACAGAGGAATAAACCGATTTTTTTTCAATAGGCTCAGAATGAATTATTTTTCCCGTTCGTGCTGAGTCAGTCGAAGCATACGAACATTTTTAACCTACATCATCGATGTTTCTTTACATCATCATGACGACCACGCATTTTTCCCATATCATGATTTTTTCTTTTTGCTTCGTGCAGTTCTCGATACATCACGTCAATCACACGGTCAAGTGTATCATAAAAACCCATGCCTTCATGCTCATAAGATGAATTTAAATCATATTCAGCACTTTTCACATGTAACTCAACACGATGGTGTTCATGAACTTTACTTGGCTCAAGATACAAATCAATATGGACTGGACCACGATCATTTTCTAGAAATGCAACTATCTTTTCCAACTGTTCACGTGCATACTTTTCCATTACGTCAGAATGTTCCATATTGCGAAAGACAATACGTTTATTCATTTTACTACTCCTTTTTGAAAACAGTTCAACAAACAACATACTACCGTGGATTATCTGCTTCTTACAATAAATTTAACGGGCACACCACGTAAATCATAATTTTGTCGCAAAGTTTTTTCATAGTACGCAAGTTGCGATTCACCAAACCACAGAGGCACATTCACGTGCAATACAATAGTGATCGGCGCAGTACCAACTTGATGAGCAGAATGGAACATTAATAAGTTTCTATTGTGATAGAGAGGACGTCTGACAGATGCTTCTTTAAATAACTGTGTTAATTCATTCTGATTAAATTGACGAGAATAACGATCCCACAACTCTTTGACTGCAGGCAAAATTTTGCCAACATTTTTACCTGTTTTACAGGAAATAGAGAGTGTCACTACTTTTTTCAAAAAGAAATCATACTCCGACAACATGTGATCAAAGCGGACTTTAGTCGTTTCATCAATAAGATCGGCTTTATTAAACAAAATCATCAACGCTTTATACTGACTATCAAAAGCATAAAATGCCAATTTTAATTCTTGGTCAACAACATTTTCTGCACTGCCATCAATTAGTAACAATACAATGTTAGCATTTTTAAGTGCTTGCATTGTTGATTGTACCATCATTCCTTCAAGAGGTTCAGTGACAGAACGCATTCTACGCACACCTGGTGTATCAGCAAGTTGTATATCTTCTTGATAAAATGTAACGCGCTCAACAAGCGCTTCTCGTGTTGTGCCTGGTTCAGGAGAAACAATTGATCGCTCTTTTTGTAATAACAAATTCATTAATGAAGATTTACCCACATTTGGTTTACCAAGCAACATAACTTTGTATGCAGGTTCTTCAACTTCAACCATTACCGGTGCTGGCAAATGTGCAACGATCAATTCTAATAAATCAACAATGTTTTTACCATGTGCAGCAGAAATAAAACAGCTTTTAGGAAAACCAAGTCCCTCAAAACTGTACATATTTTCAGCAGCATCCTTAACATCTACTTTATTAATAACTAAAAAAACTGTTTTGCCGTGCTTATGTAATAACTGTGCAATTTCACGGTCTTCTGTAACCAATCCACACTTACCATCAACAACGAATAATATGATGTCAGCTGATTCTATCATTGATACAGCAATAGCACGTGCTTGGCTCAAAATAGGATCTTGAGTTTTTCGTAAACTGATGCCACCAGTATCAACCAGTTCAAAACTTCTGCCTTGCCATGCAATAGTATCACGTAAAAAATCACGCGTAACACCTTCAAGGTCAAGAGCTATAGCTTTTACATTTTCAGACAAGCGATTAAATAATGTAGATTTGCCAACATTGGTACGCCCAACAATAGCAACTTGAGGAAGTTTTATTTTTTTCATTGATTTTCACGTATTTCGGTAACAACCCCAGGAAAATGACGCATGAGCATTGTAGCCTTTTTCCACGTGTCCTCATCAGAAACATCAATGCGCAGATCATTTTTGTTCACAGCCACAACACTTTTTGGAGTGTTATAACGACTGCTCCCACGAAATTGCTCCTGAGGACGCGATGAAAGCGGTTTTTCTTTATGTTGCATTACAGATGATTTTACTGCTACAACAGCATCATCACTTTTTTGTTTTTTTGTTATTTCAACTTTTTGTGTTCCAGTAAATTGTGTATCAAGCATTGCCTGAGAAGAAAAAAATTCTCGTAACAACGGTTGCCATAACACCTGGGAGCTTTCTAACCATTCTTTAAAAAGAATGAAATCTTTCGATAATTCAACTGAAACTTGATGCGTATCAGCTGTATATGCAATAAAACGAGCTTGCTTAAATACCGAACTCACCAATGGATCATTCAGCGATTCAACTTTACCAACAAATCGCTGCCATTGCCGATCATAACTCTTTACTTCATCCTCATCAGCATCGTCCGCATCTTCATCATCGTCATCTCCATCTTCAGTTTCACCATCATGAGCAACAACACCTAGCGCACAAGGAGCTGATCCATTACCATTGTCAGTCTTTTTTTTATCTTTTTGTTGACATAAACCAAGCAAAATCATTTCCAAAAAGATATGCTGCATTGCTGTTTTAAGGAACAATTCTTCATGAGTATACAAAGCTTCAACCATATGATGCAGATCAATCAAAGAATATAATCGCGCATTATCTTCCAGCATTTTAACTGAAGAAACAAGTTCATGCGGTCGCACACCATACTTAATCCACAGCAACGCTCGCAATAGTACAACCATGCGTTGCCACACAAACTCTGCTTTGTGCTGATCAATATGTAATAAATGCAACAGTTGCACTAACTCCGTAGACGATCCCTGCATGGTTAATTGTATGAGGTTCATGATCTGTTGATCATCAATGTGACCAAGCAAAGAAAGCACCGCTTCTTTATTCACCACAGAACTAGAAAATCTGACTTGTTCAAGTAAATTTAACGCATCACGCGCTGAACCTTCAGTATGTCGCACAATAAGATCCAATGCTTCATCTGTGTATGCAATTTTTTCGTTTTTACAAATGACCTGTAAATGATTTTTAAGAGGAGTATGTGCTATTGATGTAAAAAACAATTGAAAACAACGAGATCGAACAGTATCAATAATTTTATGAGGATTAGTTGTTGCCAAAATGAACAACGCCGTTGCAGGCGGTTCTTCTAAAATTTTTAATGCAGCATTAAAAGCAGCTTTACTTAACATATGAGCTTCATCAATAAGATAGACTCTTTTACGTCCCATCAAAGGAAGCAAAGATGATGATTCAATAATACTGCGAATATTATCAACACCAGTGTGAGACGCTGCATCGATTTCAATAAAGTCTGGATGGTTGCCATCTCGCATTGCAATG
Source organism: Candidatus Babeliales bacterium (assembly GCA_035288105.1). Lineage (NCBI taxonomy): Bacteria > Candidatus Babeliae > Candidatus Babeliales > Candidatus Babeliales bacterium. Next base: position 17,507 of record DATEAY010000076.1, on the reverse strand, counting down.
CATGAATCACAAACCAAACAAGGTATAGATGATTTTTTTGGATCTTTTTGAAATAATGGCAACGCATGACAATTAACTGCTGCCGCAAAAATACGAGCAGTTGATGTTTTACCACATCCACGTTGACCAGCGAATAAATAGACTGGAAAATAATGCCCCAAGTAAAGACTGTTTTTAAGAATACGAACAGCAAGCTCTTGGCCAACTATTTGGTCAAAATCTTGAGATCGCCATTTTCTACTTAAATTCAATGTAACAGTACTCATTCAGCATTCATCCTAAACAACAACATATTTACAATCTATCTCCCCAACTTTTAACCCAATCCTCGCTTTGCTCCGTATTGGGTACCCATCGAAAGAAGCTGGAGATGTGCTAAAACATGGGGTTAAAAAAAATGGGAAAGCATCTACAAGAAAATTGTTACATCCTGCTGCTTCTTTTCAGACCTGACAGATTATGCACTCTATTCTTTATCTACTTTCCCATTATTATTTGCTCACCGTCGCAAAGCTATGGCGAGCGTACTTTTAAGTCTTTTTATTGAACTTGCCCTACTACGCCAAGGCTACGAAGGGCATATTTTTTTTAAAGCGATGGCCAAGATCAAAATCTTCTATGGCGGTGCCAGACGTCCTTCGACAAGCTCAGGATGAGCGGTCGGCGTAGTCTGGTGGAGAGAGAGGGATTCGAACCCTCGATGCCCCTTTCGAAACATACATGATTTCCAATCATGCTCCTTCGGCCACTCAGACACCTCTCCTAAAAAGGTGTAGCCACCTGAACTTTTTTATTTCAAAAAACTATTCTTGTGCATCAAGTTGCTGTAATGCTATTTCGACATCGCTTGGAGCTTCTTCAACAACTGCTACAGTTTCTTTAGCGCCAGTTTTTTTGGCTACGAGAGCATCACTTGCATCTTTTGTTTTCTTCGCAACAGCTTCTCTACCACGATCAACAGCATCAGCACATTTATTTAAGATCAAACTAACTGATTGAACAGAATCATCATTTCCTGGAATAACAAAATCAACATCTGATGGATCTGAATTGGTATCAACAATAGCAACTATCGGAACACCCATTAAGACAGCTTCTTTAACAGCTGATTGCTCTTTACTTACGTCAACAATAACAATCGCTCCAACTGGCAATGTCAATTTTCTAATACCACCAACAGTTTTTTCAAGCTTTTCGGCAGTCTTTTTGTATAAATTAAGTTCTTTTTTAGTGTAAAAAGGATTGGATTCCGATTTTACTAGGATATCTTCGTAATGAAGAAGCCTTGTCAGAGACTTTTTAACCTGACTCCAGTTAAGTAACGTTCCACCCAACCATCTATGGTTTACAAACGGTTGATTCAATCGAGCACCAATTTCCGCGATAGTTTTTGATGCAGCTTTTTTAGTGCCAACCCATAAAACGGTCTTACCTTCGGCCGCAACAGACTCTAAGAATTTTTCTGCTTTGTTTAAATGGTCAGCAGTTAAGGCAACATTAATCAGATGAACTCCATTTTTGTAGCCCCAGATATATTGCTTCATTTTAGGACACCAACGAGATTTCTGATGGCCAAAATGAACGCCTGCTTTTACCAATTCCCCAAATAATTCTTTAAGATCTCTCATCCAAACATCCTTTATGATTTTATTTCATTCATTGAAAGTGTAACAAAACAAGAGAAAAATGCAATTTATACCGCATTCTTTCTCGTATTTTCTTCTCCGGAGCCAATAACTTCGTTATTCATGACTGCCTGTTCAAAGCGACGACCTAATAAAAACGCTACCCCAAACCATAGGCATACCACCCCCGCAAAAAAGAATGAGTACACAGGAAGCATAAATGCGGCGCCCATTTTTGATGCAAAAACGTTAAACATAGACCCAGCTGTTTTGGCAAACTTACTGCCAAATGCATCAATCCATGATTTTGACTTAAACTTAATCTCCTTGACTGTTGGCAAATACAAGCTTTCACGTACAGGGGCAAGAAACGCATAATTCAATGCGGTAAACACAACAAATGCATTTCTTAGAGCTTGTGGTGAGGTTTCAAATATAAGATAGAAGAGTATACCTCCCATAGAGAAAGGAATCAACATTAAACAAATACGCGTTCCAAGTCGAGACAATAGTGCTTGAGTCCCAACCAATGAAATAATAAAGCCAACAAAATGCGCTTTAAACGCTATCTCAAATAACACCTTAGATACATCGGATATCGATTCAGCACCAGCTTCAGCTGCACCAAGACGTAAATAACCAAGCACTGTCGAGACAGTCTCATAGAAAAACACCATGCCAAAAATACCCAAAACATACGGATATTTTACAAACATCTCCAGACCTGCAAACATACTTGGCTTGACAGGAACAACCGATTCACTTTTATGTTTTTCCAACTGATATGCTGCTTCATACCCATGCAACAGATGACCTGGCACTTTTTTTATAAACAGTATTGCCACAATAGGAACAAGTGATAAAAAGAACGTAGATATCACCAGAATAATTTGGTGCGCTGCAACATGTGTCAAATAAGGTTTTACTAACTGAGAACTTAATCCAAAAATATACCATGCCATCGCAGCAGAAACCATACCTCCAAATTTTGACCCCGCTACCATGTATCCATAATTTCTTTTTGCTTCAGCAGGACTATTTACCGAATTGGCTAACGCCCAAAATACACTCACTACAAATGGTGAATACCCCTCAACAAAAAAGTAGAAAAACCAACCAAACAAACGGCTGGGATGCGCATCGGTATTCAGAATTCCAATTCTTGGATGCCCTATGTAATAAGCAAAGACTAAGTTGGCTACCCCAAAAAGAACACTATAAAAAATAAGCAACTGATACCGACGAATTCTATCAACAAGACGCGAATAGAAAAAGATCGCAGGAACGAGCATAAGCATGGAAATAACTTTTACCCACGGTATATACTCTTTTCCAACCGTTCCCAAAAAAATAGAACTTTTAAGGTCACGCGTTATGGTATATGCTCCAACAACAAGAAAATAAAGAAGTGATAAAAAAAAGAGCTTCATCCGCTCTTGCGGCTCAATATCAAACAGCCCACGCACCATCTGTTTAATTTTAGATCCCATTCTGACCAAAACCTTTCTGTCCAATCTTACTGTTTTTTACCCAAAAAAGCCTTCTAAAAGATCAATTAGAAGGCTTTTTTATTATTTACTCGCTCATATATTCATATATCAACATACAATACGTTTTTCTTTGATCGCTTTGTCATAGGTTGCCGCAACATAAATTGCAACTAACAACCATACACCAACCAAACCAAAAGAAATTAATGAACTAAACATTAAGAATCGAGCAACACCATCAATTGGACCGTGATGAGCCACCAATGGAGCACGGAACGTATTAATGTATGATCCGCTTCCTTTTGACAGACGTCCACCAAACATTTCAATCCATGCTTGTGCTTTGTATTTGGTATCTTTTGATGTTGGAATATAAAGCTGTTTTAATGTTGGTTGGTTCAATGCATAGTTAACTGCTTTTGAGAACACCATAATCCAGAAACCAATAACCAATGATTGTGGATTAAATTTAATTAAAAGGACAGCTGCAGTTGTCAATATTGGTAGCATTAACAATGATGCACGCATACCTAAGATACGTTGAATACTATTAATACCAAACAACACACATAATGTTGATACAAGACCAGTCATTGTTGCATAAGAAGCTAAGTACGCACCAACTTCTGCTTCATTAGTAAACGCTGTAGAAACGCTCATTTTAAAGTGGAAATCTAGTACCGTTACAATAACTTCGTAAATTGTGATGATTAAAAACAACCCAAGCAAATAACCACGAGTTACTAAAAGTTTTAAGCCTTCAAAAAATCCTGGTTCACCTTCTTCTGCTTCACCTTCAGGATGATACCCTTTTAATTGGCTTGCTGGCGTTACATGCATAAACACCCAGAACATAAAGCCAATAACAAAAAGAAGAATTGCAAGCACGCCTACAACAGGAGCACTGTTTGAAAAACCTAGTCTTTTTGCGTTAAGGAAAAAAGGCCCAACCATATTACCTATTTGACCAAAAAGAGCTACAAGAGGAAAACCTCTTTTTGCTGATTCAGGAGAAGTGATATCGGTAACAATAGCCCAGAAAAGCGCTACCATCAATGATCCAAAACTTTCAACCCAAATATACCATGCCCAGCCTAAAACACGCCACGGACTTTTAACCGTATTAGCAAGACCAATTGAAGAATCTGAAAAACAAAAGAACATAACGAGTGCTATTACACCATAAAGGCCTGTTAGAAAGTAAAAAACCTTATGACGAGGAAAAGTGTCAACTAGCTTACTGTAGAGAATTACTATAGGAAAAATAATAACAAGCGAAAGTATCTTTGCCACTGGTTGCCATTCCATACCAATCATTGCATTAAAGATACTGTCCTTCATAGGACGAAGCGCCCAATAAATTGCAATAATCCCACAAAAAATAAGAGCTAGGATACCAAATTTCTTCAGCTCCTCTTTGCTCTCAAAATTTCCCCAAAGCATCGTCGCAAGACGTTTTAACATCGAGCACCCTTCCGAAATAAAAATAATATGATTACTGTGAAAACCTACTTTACCACATAAATTTAGCAGAGGATTAATGATTTGTAAAAATTATATTAATTAATTACCAAAAAAAATATTTTAATCTCTTACTTTATTTCGCACCTACAACTAATTCTTTTGTATTTTCACACCACATCGGCACACTTTTCGACATTTCCCGCTGTTGTTCTAATTCTTTTTGCTGTTTCTCTAAATTTTCTCGAAATCCTCTTATCGCTGCTCTATCTTCTGCTTGTTGCGCTCTTTTGTTTGCTTCCAGTGGAATAGCTCTCTCTAATTTGAGGGTCAATATTGTACAAAAAATATAATTCGCCACTTCTTTATTCCCATAACATTGATGCTCAAAAAAACTTGTGATGGGCGTTTCAACTGGCGATCGACCGTTGTATTTAATGGCAGTTTTATGTGGATCATCGCCGAATTCCCATTTACCATATATGTTCATTCTGATATTAGTACGAATTGTCGGATCTGCACCACGCTTCAGCAAAGCATCGACATGTTCTATCGTAGCGTCTTCACGAATAGTAAGATAATGCATTGGAGTATACCCAAGGGAATCACGGCAGTTGGGTAAGTAATAGTCCTTATTGTTTTCCACCAATAGCTGATTATTCAACACCGGGGCAACCACAAGATACAGAAAACAGTTGATAGGAAAATTCTGTTGGAAATTCATAGAATAGGCACTATTACCTACAATAAACCCTGCCACCATAAGCATTCTGCACAAACATTTCTTCATCTTAATCCTTATCATAAAACCTGTACCTATAAACGTAATCACAAAATTGTACTACAAATACAAGCTGATGCAACAATTGATCAAATATACCCTTGATTTCATATTTCAATTAGAAAAATTCTTTTTGATTGACAAAAGACCGCAATAATTTACTCTTAAAAGGAAGATGACCCGCCTTATATAAAGAAAATGTAATATTTTGATAATCTAACCACTACAGTTATCATCCACAGGGAAGCGCTATGCAAAAAGAAAAGAATAAGTCACTGAAGCACCTACCAGCATCCTCAGAAAGCTCTCTCCCTCTTTTACCGCTTAAAAACGTAGCAATGCTCCCAAAAAGCATTATTCCTGTCATTGTTGGACGCGATATTTCAATTAAAGCAGTAGAGCATGCCTTAAAAACGAATAGAATGCTCTTTATTTCTGCACAAAAAAATGCTGCTACAGAAACTCCAACCAAAGGCGATGTATTTACGTATGGTACTCGTTCCACAATACTACAAGTCATGCGCATGCCAAACGGACCATTAAAAATACTTGCTGAAGGACTATGCCGAGCAAAAGCGATCAGTTTTGAAGACCACGAAGATGGATTTATTAATGTCCAGTACCAAGACCTGCCAACCCCTGATTTAAAGCTTTCTATTGAACTTGAGGCTACTTGGCGCGAAACAGTCCAATTATATACCACATATTCTGCATTGAATGATAAAACTCCCTCCGATCTCATCACAAGTGTAAAAACGGTTCAAGATATGGATTATATGACTGATACTATCGCAGTCCATATCGACAATCTATCACTTGAAAACAGACAAGAAATTCTTGAACTACCCGATCTTAAGCTTCGCATGCTTAAATTATGTTATTTCTTAGAAAAAGAGATCGACATATTGCAAACTGAGCAACGTATTCGTGGACAAATTCAAACACAGGTTGACAAAAATCAACGTGAATACTACCTACATGAACAGATGAAGGCAATTCAAAAGGAACTTGGCCGTGAAGATCAATCAGAAGATGTCTCTGCCATACGTCAAAAAATTAAAAATGCAGGGCTCTCCAAAGAAGCAAAACAAAAAGTTGAAAGTGAATTAAAACGACTTGAACAAATGCCTCCTCTTTCATCAGAAGCAGTTGTCAGCAGAAATTATATTGATTGGATCCTCGCTCTGCCATGGCAAAAAGTCAGCAAAGATACCATTAATATTGCACAGGCTGAGAGAATTTTAGATAAAAATCATGCAGGCTTAAAAAAAGCAAAAGAACGCATTATTGAATTTATTGCTGCAAAAAAATTCTCTAAAAATTTGCACCGTTCACCAGTCATTTGTCTTGTTGGTCCTCCTGGTGTGGGGAAAACATCACTAGCTCGCTCTATCGCCGAAAGCATGGGGCGCGAATTTATTCGCATATCCTTAGGTGGCGTGCGCGATGAAGCAGAAATTCGCGGTCACAGACGTACCTATATCGGTGCATTGCCTGGAAAAATAATTCAGGCAATGAAAAAAGCGAACGTACTTAACCCAGTTATTTTGCTTGATGAGATTGATAAAATGTCACGCGATATGCACGGCGATCCTGCCGCAGCATTGCTTGAAGTGCTTGATCCAGAACAAAACAAAAACTTTATCGATCATTTCCTTGACACCGGGTATGATTTGTCACAAGTCATGTTCATTGCAACAGCAAACATGATGGATCAAATTCCGTATCCTCTGTATGATCGTCTGGAAATTGTAAATCTTTCTGGTTATTCAGAGCATGAAAAACTCGCGATTACCAATCAGTTTCTTATTCCAAAAAATTTAAAAGAATATAATCTCAACAAAAAGCAATTTATTATTTCTGATGAAATTGTTTTATCAATTATTGATGAATACACCAAAGAAGCTGGTGTGCGTCAACTTGAACGTATTATTGCAAAATTAATGCGTAAAACAATTCAATTATTGCTGAAAGATGAGAAAACTAAATCACATACCATCACCAAAAAAGTTGTTTTGGATTGGCTCGGAACTTCTGCCAATAAAAAAACAAGTATGAGTCAGAAAAAAGAACGCATTGGTCTTGCAACAGGTTTAGCATGGACTGAAGTTGGCGGTGATGTATTAGAAATTGAAACATCGGTATTGACCGGAAAAGGTGGACTTACCCTCACTGGACAACTTGGTGAGGTGATGCAAGAATCAGCACAAGCTGCAATGAGTTACATCCGATCACGTGCAAAAGATTTGGGCTTAAAGCCAAGTTTTTATTCTGCAAACGATATTCATTTGCATATTCCAGAAGGCGCAACACCAAAAGATGGCCCTTCTGCTGGTATCACTATTTGCACAGCCTTGGTTTCGGCATTGACTGATAACCCAACAAAACCAAATCTTGCAATGACGGGTGAGATTACCTTGCAAGGAAGAATTCTCTCTATTGGTGGTCTTAAAGAAAAGATTCTTGCAGCAAAACAACATGGATGTCCTACCATTATTATGCCACAAGAAAATTATGACGATCTTCAAGATATCAAAAAAGAAATGTCTCTTGATGGTTTAAATATCAAATTTGCGAGTAATATGGATGAAGTGCTTCAAATCGCATTTATGAAAAATCCTCTGGATAAAAAAATAAGACCGATGAAAAAACGTCCAACTAAAAAAGAAAAAACATTATAAACATTTACTACAAAACGGAGTTCACTATGAACAACAGATATTTTTCTTCTCTGCTCTGCATTACGGTACTCGCACTTGCTCCTGCATGCTCAAAAAAACAACAAAAAGCTACTCAAAAAGAAGATGTTAATACAATGATTGAATTGGATAACACTATTTTTGAAATGGAAAAAGAAATCAACGATGCTGCACAAAATAGTAAATTTTAAATAACCTGTATTTGTAAAAAGAGAAAGCCGCCTTTTGATAGGCGGCTTTTTTTATTGTTGAGAGCAAAAATCTTTATCTGATTCCTGTTTATTTTCTTTGCTTGATTGCGCTGTAACATTAGTATGTATCAACGCTTTCAACACTGCGAGCGTTTCTGTGCCTTGTGTAATGGTAATTGCATTATCTCGCTTTGGATTAATAATAAGTGGTGTATCTGTTTTTACTATTGGTAAGTTTTGCAACGGTTGAAATCCATTAATTGCAATCGAAATTAATGGTGTTAATAATGGGAACAAAGTGAGCGATTTTTTTGGATATATTTCTCTATTGAGGTGACAGGACCACTTTCCTGTTGGAATGACAACTCGTGTTTCTTCTTTGCGTGGTTCATAGCACACCACAACGGAACATTCGTGGTTGTTTATTATGGTAAGTGCTTTAAGTGGCTTATCCATCGCAAAAGTATAACCAGATGACAACAAAGTTAATAGAAAAATGGTGCATTGCATTACTTTCCTTATAAACTAGCGTTTGACATTGTAAACGGTTATAACAATTCTATATGATAATTTCAAGCACACTACAGTGCTACAAAAAAAGGGGATAATGTGGACAAGAAAATATTATTACTTTGCTTCGCGCTACTCTTGGCAATTCTACCCAGTTGCAGAAAAAAAACACGTCAACAAAAGAAAATTGATAAGGCAACAAAAGAACGCATTATCAGTAATTTTTAACACACTCAATCATTTGCTCCACTGCTTGTTCCACATTCAAATCAGATGTATCAATGACAATAGCGTTGTCTGGAATTATTAACGGTGCAATCGTACGATTTTTATCACGATCATCACGATCTGTGATTGCTGCTATTGCCTCATCAACAGAAAAATGATTACCATATTTTTCTTGGTCTTTGCGCCATCGTTCTGCACGAACATCAACCGATGCTGTGATAAAAAATTTAACGTGCGCATCCGGAAACACAACAGACCCAACATCACGACCATCGGTTACAATATCAGACTTTGATGCAATATCACGTTGCAGTTGCGTAACTGCGTACCGTACGCGTACATTTACACTGACAATTGAAGCAATTTTATCTATAAAACGATCTTTAAGATGGGCTGTAATATCTTTATTATCAAAAAAAATGCGCTCTTGAGTGTGCGCATCGTAGTGATATGAAAATTTTTGAGGATCAAAGCAATGCTTAATATCTTCTTGCGACGGTTCGGCAATTGTTTCTAATGTATATCCATAGCGATTCACCAATACATACCCAAGTGCACGATATAACAAACCTGAACACAAATAATAATATCCCAATTTTTGAGCTAAAATTCTGCTGACGGTAGATTTACCACTTGCAACTGGTCCATCAATTGTAATAATCATGCAACACCCTTGATTGCTACATCAACACCAATTAATTCAATATTTACTCGATCTTGCCAATGATTTTCTGACACACGTGCGGCAAGAATAAATGGCGATTCATAGTGTTCATTAAAAAATTCGAAAAGTTCTGGACGATTGAAAAACATAACTGGTTTGATAACGCCATCAGCAAACATAAAACATTTTACATGTAGATCTTTTAATAATTGTGCCTTTTGTACTTGCATCACATTGTTCACATAAAAAATCGGTTGCTCATTACTATTACCAAAAGGTTCCAGATGTTCCAAATCATCAATAAATTTTTTATTCAAATCTGATAGATTAACTTCTGCATCAACACGAATTTTCGGCTGTAAATCAAACGGTGTTAATTGCTCGGCAACCAACTTCTCTAAGCGATTTTTTAGTTCCGGTAAATTTTCAACTTTCAACGACAACCCTGCTGCAACAGAATGTCCTCCAAATTGTATCAATAAATCTGACGATGCAGTAAGTGCGTCAAACATATTAAATTCCGCAATTGATCTGCACGAACCTTTTGCAAGACCATCTTTTGTTAAATGAAACAACAAGGTTGGCTTACCGTATCCAGAAACAAATCGTGATGCAACAAGACCAATAACTCCTGCAGGCCAACTGCTGCTTGCAGCAATAATAACATTCTCACATTCAACATTGATGCGCTTTAATCTAATTTGTTCTTCAATCTCTTCAACAATCGAGCGCTCTATTGTTTTACGAGCTTCATTCATTTCCAAAAGTACTTTTGCAACAGTTTCAGCGTTATCAACATCAGTACCAATTAAAAATTTTACAGCCTGACGAGGATCTTCTAGTCTACCCAATGCATTGATTTGCGGCGTAATGGAAAAACCAATATCAGTTGACGATAATTTTGGTTTTGTTACTTTTCCATTTGCCTTTAACAACTTAAAAGATAAACTTTCAACTTTATTAATATAGTTCAGTCCATGCCGAACCCAAAATCTATTTTCACCAATCAAAGGCACCACATCGGCAACAGTACCGAGCAGCAATAATTCGTACGCTTTTGGCGGTAGCTGCAAACCTTTTTTTTCATACAACAACGAAAGCAACTTAAATGTTACTCCAACACCGGCCAATGTTTTGTGAGGATACCCGCAGTCGACTTGATTAGGATTAACAATTGCAAATGCATCAGGAACATGCGCGTGTGGCCTATGATGATCGGTAATAATAAGATCAATGCCCAACTCTTTTGCACGCTTTGCTTGCTCAATTGCAGTAATTCCATTATCAACAGTAACAATAACGGAATAGTTATTCTGCGCTGCACGTTCAACTATTTTGGTTGATAAACCATAGCCATCTTTGACGCGATTGGGTAAAAAATAATTAATTTTTGCACCAAGCGGCAACAAACAAATCATCATTAATGATGATGAAGTAATACCATCAACATCATAATCCCCAAACACAAGCATCTGCTCTTGTTTTTCCATCGCAAGCAAAATTCTATCGACAGCTTTTTCTGCATCTTTCAGCAACCGTGCATCGGCCACATTGTTTTCAAAACTGCTGAATAAAAATGATTCAATAAGATTTTCATCGGTAAAACCCCGTGAATATAGAACATGCGCAACAGCAAAAGAAAGATTATACCGCGATGCAATTGCTGCAATTTTCTGCTGGTCACAGTCAGCAATCTTCCACAAATATTTCTTACCCGAGATGATGGTGTTGTTCATAACAAGCGCATTAAAAAAAGACTGTTAAATCACTAAAATATAGATTAAGATTAATACACATTTTGCAGGAAACCAAACTATTTCAACAATTTATTCACAAATCACACAAAAGGACGCACAATGAAAACAAAGCAATATATGTTAATTCCAATCTTTCTGTTCGGTTTTACTCAACAAGGATTTGCAATGGAACGCTTATCCAACATGTGGAATACTATTAAAGAACAAGAACAACAACGACGAGACGAATATAGGAAAGAATATATGAAACACATGCAACCTGTAAAAAAGACACAACCCAAACCTATCGACCCAACCTTAGAACAACATCTTAGTAAAACAATACGCGTGAATTTGGAATGTAACCATTCTTATTAAAAAGTGAACGTATGATGTTAAAACAATATATTTTCCTATTGTTATTTCTTGGCAATATTAGCAGCAACAACCTACTAGCCTCGGAACCATATCGTTCTATACGTATCGAAAAAGGAAAAATACGCTATATTTATCCTCTTCCTACTGAAGATAAACCTTATGCAACCGATCCGGTTGAATTTGAAACGAGGTTTAAAACAGTTCTGAATATGAACATAGAACTATTAAGTAAGGAAAACGTCTCTCAACAAGATATGCAGCTATATGAAACAAGTTTGCTCAAGGTCCTAGAGCACCACAAACGTACAATCGAAAGAAAACAACCTCTATAAAAATAGAGGTTGTCCTTTTGTTTAAATTTACTTACGATCAATTGTCCAGTTAATCGTTTTTATAATCTTATCTTTGTTAATTATCATGTTGAATTCTAGCTGATCTAAAACTTGTCGCGATTGCTGTTGAGTGTACTGAAAATTACTTGTTTTACAGAAACCTTCTTTTGCACACTTTTCCATATCAAAGCCCTGAATACTGCTATAGTTTTTAAACTCTGGTTTTGATTTATTTTGTTCCCATGCTTGTGCATCACTAACACGTGGCAAATAAAAAAGCCTTCTTCTTATTACAAAAGAAGGCTTAAAAACATCTACTGTGATTTTTGATCAATCACCCAATTAATCATTTCCATAATCTGATCTTTATGGACCATCATATTAAATTCCATCTGATCGATTAACAATTGGGAATCGTTTTTTGGATACATAAAACGAAGCGTTCCACAATCACCACCAGATTTATTGGTACATTCATCGAAATTAAATCCTTCAATACTGCTATAGCTCTTGAATGCTGGGTTTGATTTATTGGCACTCCATAAGGCAGCATCACTGATTCGTGGTAAATATATTACTACTGGAACTGACGGATCTGATGGATCTTTGAAAACTGACAGTGCCTTTTTTTCTACATCTGTGTAATCAATTTTTGGGAATTTTAATCCTTTTCTCCGCGCATACTCTTCTGTTTTTTTCAATGAATATAATAATGATCCACCAGAAAAATCTAAGAACAACATGATATCTGCTTTACGCTCTGGACGTTCACCACTAACAGGAGGATACGGTAAATTAAAATCTATTCCCGCATCAACAAACTTGATCGTTGGGCGAGATTGCAATTCTTGATTTGGTATTCCATACATAAAGTTAAATACTTCACCCCATGATGCATCAACTCTCTTACCAGTTAATGGGTCTACCAATTTTTTTTCTACTGCTGCTCTAATGAGTGAACTACCAGGAACTCCTTGTATAATCTCTTCCCATACTCTACCAAAATGCACACCATGAGCTGATCCCCATGTAGCCATAAGAAAACCTAAACTTTGCTCCGGCGCAAAATCTGTGGATCCACCACCGTAAAATTTGCGTCCATACCCCCATGCTGGTACATACACACCAAAATAAGGTGATCCTATTTCATGTGGAGTAAATTCATACCAATGAGGTTCTCTAGCAACTGCTTCACGCGCATCAATAGCAGTATAGATAGGATAAGGAATATCACCATTTTGTACACGACCTGCTTGCTGTGATAAATAAACTCGCTGACAATCACTTCCGTACTTGCTCAGCAAATGATTAGCAAGTAAAGCTCCATATACATCAACTGTTGTCAGTGGTTCATCAAATGCAAGTTTAACTGCAAACATATCAATAATGTTTTTTGCTTCACCGAGAGTAACTTTGTAAATATCTTTTTGGATGCTGTTCTGAACATATTGCTTGAAACTTTCAATCGACATACCTGTAGAAACCCATGCTGATAACGCCCATGTTGAACCTGATAATGCAGTAATATAGGTTGTCGCCGCTGTTATCCCTAATTTTTCAGCTGCACATAAACCGCCTATGGTTCCTAACATTGCACGATAACCACCGCCACTCGCTACAATTGCCATAGTTGGTACATATTTGCCATCCAAAGATCTACCAAGCATTTTTTCAAAAGCAGCTTTAACTTTTGGCTTACGTTTTGCCAAATATGCACGTTCATCAACGTTCAGTACATTACCAATACGTATAGTAGCAACAGAATTCTTATACGGATTTGTTTTTATTACAACCGAATCACTTGCAAGGTATTGAGCTCCTGTTGAGGCAGCAGAAGATACTGTTTCTTTAGCTTTTTGATACACACCTTGCGCAAAAGACCATACAACATTTGCGCGTTCATATGCTCCACCAAAATCAACTGCTTGGAGCCACGGTTTGACTAGACAAAAAAGTATAACAACTGTAACAGTCGCTCCTATCTTCCAATATTGCTTCATATAACCCCCTCTTAATATGAATAAACTTCTTTCAATTAAAAAATTTTACTTTGCATCAAAGAATACAATGTTACAAATAATATTTGCAATAAAAATTGCATCATAAGCATTGTAGGTTGTTCCATCTAACGTGCTTGTAATAGATAAGCTAAAAGCCTTCTCTAAAAATAACCCTCTCTAAACTGATAATATTAGTCCCAAATTGCCAGTTTGACAATTTGGTATAATTACTATACAATCAAGTAAATTTCGACCGGCCTTTAGGCCGGCGCTTTTTAAAAGGAATAATCAAGATTAAATTTACGCAAGATCTCGACTTATTGCCTCAATCTTGCTCATATGACTCGCATTCATCCCCGGCTTTAAAAAGCCAGGGTTTTCTGCTCAGTTAAATAAATAAGAACACTGTAATTCTCCGTTCAAATAGAAAGTAATCATGTCTATAAATATCAAAAAAATCGTTTTTTTGAGTTCTATAATAAGTATCTTAGGATGTAAAAATCTCACTGCTATGGAAAAGAAGTATCCAGTCAACTATGTAATAGTTTCTAGCGATGAAGAATTTCGTAATTTTCTTCATGTCTCAGACGGAATGTATGCTTATCCTTTTCCACAACCCAGCGAAAACTCCATGATTACACCAGAGCTTTTTGAACAATTATTTAAAAATACCTTGCACGTGAATCAGAATATAGCTGCAAAAAATGGAAACTTTGATCTTTTTCTTATGGATCATGAGCCAAAAGCAAATTTTGCTCTCCAACAAGCACAAATTTTTTTTCATCGCATTAACAATGAACAACGGATTTCAAGAGAAGCAAAAACATATATAGAAAACTCTTTGCATCAAAAAAAACAAATTCAACGCTTACAAAGAAATTATAATTCTGGTGTAACAATCAAACAAAATCCTGGATATTCCATAATAAAGTTTTGATTATAAAAAAAATCCCCATGCAAACCATGGGGATTTTTTTTATAATCAAAATTAATATCATTCTTTCATTCGCAATGTTGGGAATAAAATTACATCACGAATTGATGGCGCATTTGTTAAGAACATTGTAAGACGATCAATACCAATACCACAACCAACAGTCGGTGGCATGCCGTATTCAAGCACTGTGACAAAATCAGCGTCATAAAAATGAGTTTCATTTTCACCAGCTGCACGCGCCTTTGCCTGATCATGAAAACGCTCTGCCTGATCAAACGGATTATTTAACTCACTAAAACCATTTGAAAGTTCCATTCCCGCAACATACAATTCAAAACGATCTGCAAAATCATAATTAGTTGCATTCCGTTTGGATAACGGAGAAACTTCAACAGGAAATTGCGTAATGAAAGTTGGTTGAATCAGTGTAGATTCTACAAGCTCTTCAAACAACATATTCAATTTATATCCCCATGACGGATTTTTTTGCTCAAGGCGAATTTTGTGTTGTGTAACAATTGCATCAATTTTATCACCTTCAAGATCTTCAACATTACAACCAATAACACGCGCAACAGCTTCTTGCATAGTCATGTGTGCAAATGGTGATACAAAGTTAAGATGATGATCGCCAAATAATATTTCAGTTGTACCACACACCGTTTGTGCAATATGCTGCAATAATTTTTCAGTAAAGAGCATCATAAAGATATAATCATGATGTGCAATATAATACTCAACGGTAGTAAATTCTGGATTATGACGAATTGATAAGCCTTCATTTCTAAAACAGCGATTAATTTCGTACACCCGCGGGAATCCACCAACAACCAGCCGTTTTAGATATAACTCTGGTGCTATGCGTAAATAAAGATCCATTCCCAATGCATTGTGATGTGTAACAAATGGTTTTGCAATCGCACCACCAGGAATGGGATGCAACATTGGTGTTTCAACTTCCAAAAATCCATGTTCGTTAAAAAATGAACGCATTGCAGAAACAATACGTGAACGTTTTATAAAACGATCTTTATCTTCTGCGCTTGTAATCAAATCCAAGTATCGTTGACGATATTTAATTTCCCTGTCTGCTATGCCGTGAAATTTTTCCGGCAGTGGATGGAGACATTTGCTCTGTAAACTGAATTCCTCTGCCTTTACAGTAACTTCACCAGTTTTAGTTCTGAATGATTTGCCACGGCACCAAATAATATCACCAATATCTATGAAGTTGTTTAAAAAAGAAAATGATTGTTCACCAATCATGTCTTCACGTAAATAGAGCTGTATTTTACCGCTGGCATCTTGAATTGTTACAAACCCAGCTTTGCCATGCATACGTGAAGTTAAAATACGACCAACAAGTTCATACTCTCGGGATGTGTTGAGATCAGAAAATTCATGATGCACATCAGCACTTGTAGCATTAATTTCTTTAGATGCGGGCCATGGATCAATTCCAAGTGCACGCATTTTTTCAACTTTTTCAACACGAACCTGATATTGTTCCTCGGGAAGTTCGTGCGAGCTATTTTTCAATTCCATGATAGATATACCTTAAGATAGTTAAATCCGTTCGTCCTGAGTGCCCCGCAGGGGTGTATCGAAGGATGAAACCGATAACAATTAATGATTAATTATCTTAATAATACACCCTTCGATACGTTTTTGCACGCAAAAACACTCAGGGCGAACGGAAAAAAAGTTAAAAAATCACACTCACTCAATAACAGCGCGATAATTCTCTTCAATCATATCCCAGTTAATCACATGCCACCACGCAGAAATATAGTCAGGACGCTTGTTTTGATATTTTAGGTAATAGGCATGCTCCCACACATCAAGACCCATTATTGGCGTTGCATTGTATGAAAGTGGTGAATCTTGATTTGGAAGTGCCATAACAATTAATTTGCCATCTTTATCAACCGAAAGCCATGCCCAACCGCTGCCAAAAACTGACTTTGCTTGCGCATTGAATAAATCTTGGAACTGCGCAAAACTACCAAATATTTTTTTTATTTCTTGCGCAACCAAACCATTCGGTTCTCCTCCGCCATTTTTTTTCATAATTTGCCAAAACAGTGAATGGTTAAGATGACCTCCACCGTTATTGCGCACTGCGGTGCGAATATCATCTGGCACGGCAGGTAAATCAATCAACAAACTTTCAACCGATGTTGGCTGGAATTCAGGAAATCTTTCCAGCGCTGCAGTAAGATTATTGATGTATGCCTGATGATGCTTATCATGGTGAATTTCCATTGTTTGTGCATCAATGTATGGTTCAAGAGCGCCATATTCGTAGGGAAGAGCGGGTAATGTAAATTTCATGGGAGTTCCTTAAAACGAGCATTAAATCTTTAAATTATAAACTCCCCTTCTCCGCTCGTCCTGAGTGCCCCGAAGGGGTGTATCGAAGGATGAAATAAAATTTTTCACTTGCTTTATAACATGCACCCTTCGATACATTTT